>NZ_JAAGPE010000063.1:0-42542 GCF_017104605.1 Burkholderia sp. Ac-20384
TGGTGTACGCGTCATCCCCGGAGCGGCGGAGACGCGCGCCCTGGGGCCGCGCAACGAACAGCGGAACCCGGCGCCCGGAGGTCGAGGGCGGGGGCGCGCACCCGAGCCCGGCCGGCACCGCGCCGACCACCGCGACATGGCGGCCCGTGTCCGGCGCACGCGTGAAGCGCACCGCGCCGGTCTCCATCGCCCAGTCGGTCGCATGCCGCTGCAGCGCACCGATCGCGACGGGCTGCGCGTCCTGGTGATTGCGCACGCATGCGCCTTCGCACAAGATCTCGGTCGGACACACACGTGCGCACATCCCGCCGAGCGGATTCGCCGACAGGATGTCGGTCGCGGCGCCCTTCAGGTTGCCGTTGCCGATCTTGCGGATGAAGCTCGGGATGTCGATCTGCGTCGGGCAGGCCTGCACGCACGGCGCGTCGTAGCAGTAATGGCAGCGGCTGGCAGCGGCCGCGGCGGCAGTCGGATCGAGCAGCGGCGCGATATCGGCGAATTCGCACGAGAGTTGCGTGGACGACAGGCGATGCGCGGCGATATCGCCGGTTGGCTTGGAGGTCATACGCGTTCCTTCGACTGGGTGGAGACAAAGCCGTCCCCGCCGGCTGCGAATGCACAGTCGGGGCGGTCATTATTAGGAATGCTACGGTCAGGCTGTCAGGCGTTGAGCGGCCTGCCGGCTGCTACGGTCCTGGCGTCATGAAGCCGGCTCGCATGCGCGCGACAGCATCGCGTGCAGCAGTACGTTCGCGCCGGCCTCGATCCATGCCGGCGTCGCGTCCTCGATCTCGTTGTGGCTGATACCGTCGACACACGGCACGAACACCATCGATGTCGGCGCGACCTGCGCGAGGTAGCACGCATCGTGACCGGCACCCGACACGATGTCGCGATGCGAGAAGCCGAAGCGATCGGCCGCACTGCGCACGGCTTCCACGCAGGCAGCGTCGAACGCGACCGGCTTGTAATAGAAAATCTGCTCGAGTTCGGTCTCGAGCCCGATCTCGCCCGCGATGCGTGCCACACCTTCGCGCAGCGCGGCATCCATCTTCGCGAGCACCGCGTCGTCCGGATGACGGAAATCGACGGTGAAGAACACGCGGCCGGGAATCACGTTGCGCGAGTTCGGGTAGACCTGCATCATGCCGACCGTCGCGCAACCGAACGGCGCATGATCGAGGCCGATCCGGTTGACGAGATCGACCACGCGCGACGCGCCGAGCAGCGCATCGCGGCGACGCGGCATCGGCGTCGGCCCCGCGTGCGCTTCCTGGCCGGTGAACGTGATCTCGTACCAGCGCTGCCCCTGCGCGTCGGTCACGACGCCGATCGTCTTGCACTCCGCCTCGAGAATCGGCCCCTGCTCGATATGCAGTTCGAATGCCGCGTGCAGCTTGCGCCCGCCGCACGGCACGTCGCCCGCATAGCCGATACGCGCCAGCTCCTCGCCGATCGTCTTGCCGTCCACGTCCTTGCGCGACAGCCCGTATTCGAGCGGGAACACGCCCGCGAACACGCCGGAGGCGACCATCGCGGGCGCGAAGCGCGAGCCTTCCTCGTTGGTCCAGATCACGACCTCGACCGGATGCTCGGTCTCGATGCCGTGATCATTGAGACTGCGAATCACCTCGAGGCCGCCGAGCACGCCATAGATGCCGTCGAAGCGGCCGCCCGTCGGCTGCGAATCCGCATGCGAGCCCGTGACGACCGGCGCCGCATCGGCCACGCGGCCCGCGCGGCGCATGAACACGTTGCCCATCGTATCGACCGTCACCGTGCAGCCGGCGGCCTTCGCCCAGCCGACGATCAGGTCGCGGCCGGCCTTGTCGAGATCGGTCAGCGCGAGGCGGCACACGCCGCCCTTCGGCGTCGCACCGATCTTCGCGACTTCCATCAGGCTGTCCCACAACCGCTTGCCGTCGACCTTGATCGACGTGTCGAAAGCTGCCCGCTTCACTGTTTCCGATACCGCGTTCATTCGTATCGCTCCTGTGGGGTCGGTGATGTCGTCAGCCCGGTCTGTGCCGGTGCGTGTCATGCCTGTTTCGGGGCAACGCCGCCCAAGCGCGGTGCATGCCCCGATCGTTCGCGAAGATCGTCCGACGAATCCGGTTGAAAGGTTCCCCCGCTCATCGAATCCTGTCCGATTGGACAGGTTTTAGACGATCAAAATCACCAAATCAATCTCTTTCTTGCGTGAATGAATGGAGCGAGAAACGTGCCACCGCAACGCAGCATGGCGATGAATGCGCGATATCAGTACGCGTGCGTTCGATGCGAATCAGCGGCTAGAATGAAGCCCAACGCGGCACGCCCGCCGCGCGAGGGCAACGATGAGACATGACGAGGCGGCAACCGAAGCCACCGACAGCGACGAAACGCCCGCGCCTTTGCGGCGACGCAAGGCGCACATCCGCGAGTCCAACGAAGCGCATCTGCTCGCCTGTGCGGAGGCCGTATTCGCGGAACGCGGGCTCGACGGCGCGAGTACCGCGATGATCGCGGAGCGCGCCGGCCTGCCGAAAGCCAACCTGCATTACTACTTCCCGACCAAGCTTGCGTTGTACCGCCGCGTGCTCGACGACCTGTTCGAGGACTGGCATCGCGCGGCCGGTTCGTTCGAGGCCGACGACGATCCCGTCGAAGCGATCGGTGCCTACGTGCGCGCGAAGATGGCGCTGTCGCGGCGGCGTCCGCTCGGCTCGAAGGTCTGGGCCAACGAGATCATCCACGGTGCGGAGCACATGCAGGACATCCTGTCGGAACGCGTGAAGCCGTGGTTCGATACACGCGTGAAAGTAATCGACGGCTGGATCGCGCGCGGGCTGCTTGCGCCGATCGACGCGCATGCGCTGATGTACCTGATCTGGGCCACCACACAGCACTACGCGGATTTCGATGCGCAGATCCGCGCGCTGAGCGGCAAGCGCACGTTCACGCAGAAGGCGTTCGACGAGAAGACCGAACAGGTCGTGCAGCTCGTGATTCGTGCGTGCGGAGCGGTGTCGCCGCACGCGAAGGATTAGCGCGACAACGCGATCCGCGAAAAGCAAAACGGGTATCGCACAGGTGTTTCCCGTGCGATACCCGTTGCCCGCGTCGCAGCGTACGTGCGATGCGTTACACGTCGTGCGTTAGACGATGCGCTCGATCGCGATCGCCGTCGCCTCGCCACCGCCGATGCACAGCGACGCGACACCGCGCTTCATCCCATACGTTTCAAGCGCGGCCAGCAGCGTCACCATCACGCGCGCGCCCGATGCACCGATCGGATGGCCGAGCGCGCACGCGCCGCCATGCACGTTGACCTTCTCGTGCGGCAGGTCGAGATCGCGCATCGCAGCCATCGGCACCACGGCGAATGCTTCGTTGATCTCGAACAGGTCGACGTCGCGCAGGTTCCAGCCGGTTTTCTCCGACAGCTTGCGCAGCGCGCCGATCGGCGCGGTCGCGAACAGGCCCGGCTTGTCCGCGTAGGTCGAATGCCCGACGATCACGGCCTTCGGCGTGAGGCCGAGGCGCTCGGCTTCCGAGCGGCGCATCATCACGAGCGCGGCTGCGCCGTCCGAGATCGACGACGCATTGGCGGCCGTCACCGTGCCGCCTTCGCGGAAAGCAGCCTTCAGCGTCGGGATCTTGTCGAGCTTCGCCTTGCCCGGCTGCTCGTCGATCGACACGACGGTTTCGCTCTTGCCGGCCTTCACGGTCACCGGTGCGATTTCCGACACGAAATGCCCGTCGGCGATCGCGCGCTGCGCACGCGTCAGCGACGCGATCGCGAACGCATCCTGAGCCTCACGCGTGAACTGGTATGCCTGCGCGCAATCCTCGGCGAACGTGCCCATCAGGCGGCCCTTCTCGTACGCGTCCTCGAGCCCGTCGAGGAACATGTGATCGAGCACCTGCCCGTGACCCATGCGCATCCCCGCGCGCGCCTTCGGCAGCAGGTACGGCGCATTCGTCATGCTCTCCATCCCGCCCGCGACGGCGACACCAGCCGAGCCCGCCAGCAGCAGGTCGTGCGCGAACATCGCGGCCTTCATCCCCGAGCCGCACATCTTGTTGACCGTGGTCGCGCCCGCCGCGAGCGGCAGCCCGGCCTTCAGCGCGGCCTGCCGCGCCGGCGCCTGGCCCTGGCCCGCCGGCAGCACGCAGCCGAACACGATTTCATCGATGCGTTCGGCCGGCACGTTCGCGCGCTCGAGCGCCGCGCGAATCGCTACCGCGCCAAGGTCGCTCGCGCTGGCGGCCGCCAGGTCGCCCTGAAAACCACCCATCGGCGTACGCGCCATACCAACGATTACGATCGGATCCTGAGTCGTCATGATTCGCTTCCTCCAGTGTCAGCGCGGTGCCATGCGCAACGCGCCATCGAGACGGATGACTTCGCCGTTCAGCATCGTGTTCTCGGCGATGTGGCGCACCAGCGCCGCAAACTCTTCCGGGCGGCCGAGCCGCGGCGGGAACGGCACGCTCTTGCCGAGCGCGTCCTGCACGTCCTGCGGCATGCCGGCCATCATCGGCGTCGCGAAGATGCCCGGTGCAACCGTCACCACGCGAATACCGAACCGCGCGAGCTCGCGCGCGATCGGCAGCGTCATGCCCACCACGCCGCTCTTCGACGCCGCATACGCGGCCTGCCCGATCTGCCCGTCGAACGCCGCGACCGACGCGGTGTTGACGATCACGCCGCGCTCGCCTTCCGCATTGGCGTCCTGCTTCGACATCGCTTCGGCGGCCAGCCGGATCATGTTGAACGTGCCGACCAGGTTGATCGACACCGCACGTGCGAAGCGGTCCAGCGAATGCGGACCCTCGCGGCCCACCACCTTCTCGCCCGGCGCGACGCCCGCGCAGTTGACGAGCGCGTCGACTCGACCGAACGCGTCACGCGCGGCGGCGACGGCCGCCTGGCCGTCGGCTTCGCTCGTCACGTCGGTCTTCACGAAGCGTGCGGCCGCGCCCAGTTCGTGCGCGAGACCCGCACCGGCCTCTTCGTTGACGTCCAGCAGCACGGCCTTGCCGCCTTCCGCGACCACCATGCGCGCCACCGCGGCGCCGAGGCCCGAACCGGCGCCCGTAATCAGAAAAACACGATCCTTGATATCCATTCGCAGTCCGTACAGGTTGTGTTCAGGGTTGAGCGGCCTTCTCGGCTTCCATCTTGCGCAACACGAAGCGCTGGATCTTGCCGCTCGGGGTTTTCGGCAGCGCGTCGACGAAGTCGATCGCGCGCGGATAGGCGTGGGCGGACAGCCGCCGCTTCACGTGCAGGCTCAGTTCCTCGGCCAGTGCCGGCGTGCCGTCGTAGTCTTTCGACAGTACGACGAACGCCTTGACGATCTCCGTGCGCTCCGCATCGGGCACGCCGATGACGGCAGCCTCGCTCACGGCCGGATGCTCGATCAGCGCGCTTTCCACGTCGAACGGGCCGATCCGGTAGCCCGACGACGTGATCACGTCGTCCGCGCGGCCGATGAAGCTCACGGTACCGTCCGGTTCCAGCTCGACGTTATCGCCGGTCCGGTAATAGCCGCCCGCGATCGCCGGCGTGTCCTGTTGCCAGTAGCCGTGAAACCACAGCAGCGGCGAGCGCGCGATGTCGATCGCCAGGTTGCCGGGCTCGCCCGGGCCGAGCTCGCGGCTCGCCTCGTCGAGCACCGCGACGCGGTAGCCGGGCATCGCGAAGCCGGCCGAACCGGCGTGAACCGCATGTACGAGGCCGTGGTGATTGTTCACGACCATCCCGAGTTCGGTCTGGCCGTAGTGATCGTAGATCGGCGCGCCGAGCGCCGCGTCGAACCAGCGCACGACTTCCGGATTCAGCGGTTCGCCCGCGCTGCTGACCACGCGCAGCTTGCCCTTCAGCCGTGCCGCCGCTTCCGTCCCGGACGCCATCAGCATCCGGTAGGCCGTCGGCGAGCCGGCGAGGCTCGTGATCCCGAGCCGTTCGATCACGTCGTACGTGCTGTCGACCGTGAAACTGCCTTCGTAGAGCGTCGTCGCGTGGCCCAGCAGCAGCGGGCCCGTGATCGCGTAATAGAGGCCGTACGCCCAGCCCGGATCGGCGATGTTCCAGAACCGGTCGCCGGCACGCAGGTCCACCGCCTCGCGCATGTACGCACTGAATGCGAGCAGCGCGCGCAGCGGCACCGGCACGCCTTTCGGCAAACCCGTCGTGCCCGACGTCGACATCATCATGAACAGGTCCGTGCCCTTGCGCAGCACCGGTTCGAACGTGTCGGGCTGCGCGTCGAGCGCCGCGCGGAAATCGATGTCGCGTTCCGGCAGCGTCTCGCCCGGCTCGCGCACCGTCGCAACGCTCGGGCAACCGGCGATCTCGTCGAGCTTCGCGCGATTCGCGACGTTGGTCACGACCAGGCGCGCGTCGCTCATGCGCAGCCGGTGCTCGATCGCTTTCGGGCCGAACGCGGTGAACAGCGGCTGGTAGACGGCGCCCGCGCGCCACGTGCCGAGGATCGTCGCGACGAGTTCCGGCGTGCGCAGCAACAGGCCCGCCACCACGTCGCCCGGCTTCACGCCCTGCGCAACCAGCAGGTTCGCGACACGTGCCGACAGTGCCTTCATCTGCGCAAACGTGTAGCGGTGGTGCTGCCCGCCGGCGTCGATCCAGTCGAGCGCGACCGCGTCCGCCGATGCGTGCCGGTCGCAGCATTCCACGCACGCGTTCAGGCCGCGCTCCAGGTCGCCGTGCAGTTGCTGCGCGGCGGTCTCGATACTGAACCGGGCCACGGCGTCGGCGTAGGCCGGCACCGCTTGGGCGGTAGCTCCATCAGACATGCGTGTCTCCTGTGCGTTATGGCCACCGCGAGCCAGGGGCGCGACGGGGATAGTTCGATAGTAGACAGCCCGCACATTGCAATCAATGACAAACAGAATCTAGAATCGTGATCGCTTTTGCCATGTCGGGAGGACGCAGGAAAATGGGGCCGCAGATGATTTCGCCGGATTTCGTCGACGACGCGCTCGCGTGCCTGCGCCGGCAAGGCCTTCCGACGGAGCCCGTGCTACGCGCCGCCGGCCTGCCGGCCGCCGTGCGCGAGCCCGTCACGCCGCAGCAGTACGGCCGGCTGTGGCTCGCGATCGCCGGTGCGCTCGACGACGAGTTCTTCGGCCTCGCCGCACGCCCGATGCGGCACGGCAGCTTCACGCTGCTGTGCCATGCGGTGCTGCACGCCGGCACGCTCGAGAAGGCGCTGCGGCGCGCGCTGCAGTTCCTGCGCGTGGTGCTGGACGAGCCGCATGGCGAGCTTGTCGTGGCCGACGGGCAGGCGCAGATCGTGCTGACGCAGACGGGCGCGCCCTACCCGGCGTTCGCGTACCGGACGTTCTGGCTGATCCTCCTCGGCGTCGCGTGCTGGCTGATCGGCCGACGCATCCCGCTGCAGCGCATCGACTTCGCGTGCCCGAGCCCCGACCAGCGCAGCGACTATCACCAGTTCTTCGGCGTGCCCGTGCATTTCGACCGGCCCGACAGCCGGCTCGCGTTCAACGCCGCGTACCTCGCGCTGCCGACGATCCGCTCCGAGCAGGCGTTGAAGACCTTCCTGCGCGGCGCGCCCGGCAACCTGCTCGTCCGCTACCGGCACGATACGGGCTGGGTCGCGAAGACGCGCGCGCAATTGAAAACGCTACCGGCTGCGGAGTGGCCCGACTTCGACACGCTGGCCGTGCGCCTCGGTACGACGCCCGCGACGCTGCGGCGGCGTCTGCGCAGCGAGGGGCAAAGCTTCGCGGCGATCAAGGACGAACTGCGCGGCGCACTGGCGCAGTCGCTGTTGCGCGGGGATGCGCTCAGCGTGGCGGAGATCGCGGCCGAGCTCGGGTTTACCGAGCCGAGCGCGTTTCATCGCGCATTCCGGAAATGGACGGGTACGAGTCCTGGTGCGTTCCGGCGGGATGTGCATGCGGCGAATCAGGAAACGTGATCAGTAACCGTTGCCATCGACGCCCGCTACTGCAGTCGCATTAGGGATCGTTTGCGCTAACTCGACTCCACTACACAAGCCTTCCGCGCATCCACGATGTACTGTTCGCATGCAGGCGAGGTTTCGACCCATTGTCGCGGCCACGATCGCGGTGGACCGCTTCCCGATGACCGGTCTCGATCACTCCACGAGCCACCCCGCGTCGCCTTCGACCAGGGTGCCGCCATGACTGGTGGTATCACCCAGGCGAGCGACGGGACGGCCGTCGATAGCGCTGCCGGGCGAACCGGTTTCGATTTCGGCCCCACAACTGGTGTGGTCCCCCACGCATGCCACGGGCCTACCGTTGAGGTTGAAGGATGCGGCCCCACTAGTGACGGTTCCTTCGCCGTGGAGAGGGCAGCTATGACGATGGCCGACAAGTACGACTGGTTTCACTACGGATTCCTTGAGTTATGAGTAATGGTAGGTCAATCAGCCTGGCTGTTACTTGCTAGCGTTCGCTAACAAGAATACGAAAACAGGCAAAGACATGAGGCACCGTCCTTGTTCGATCGCGCTCGCCCAAGCATCCCGGTTCTGATTAATCGTTATTCGCTGCGCCCAACATATACCGAACTCGACAGAGATCACGGGGCCGTCCTCGACTCACGGTCCATGTCAGCCGGCCACTCGACTTTGGGCGCCAGGCGCAGTGCGAGGTTGTACGGAGCAACGTCGTTGGGATCACGTGGCTCGACACGGTCAGGGTCGAGACCCTCGATGCCGTTTTGCATGTATGAGCAGACGTAGGCCCATAGGTTCGTCGTGTTGGCGGCAGTAGTGCTGAAGTCGAACCGTGTGATGACGTCGTTCGTACCAGGCTTTACGACGGCAATGGAGACGCCCTCTCTGATGATGGGTGCACCACCTGCAGTCGCAGCCCTGGCCTTCCACTTCTCGGCGCGCAAATTATCCCAGTCATAACTTGCCGTAGTGACGTACCAGTGCGCGAACGGATTCCACCACACCAAATGGAATCCGTAGACATAGACCTTGCGGCGCAGGCGGTTGAAGCGCAGTGGCAGATCGCGTGGTACTGAGACGTCCGCACGATACATGGCATACGAGGCCCACACTCCAAACGAACACATACTGAGGTCCATGAGAGCAAAACCGGCCATATCTAGAATGGTGCTCGTTGCAAGCATTTCAGTCGTTGCGAAGAGCCAAATCTGAAAAATGACATAGAAGAAAGTTGCCAATGCCATCCCCAGCGAAAAACACAAGACTAGGCCACGTATCTTCAATGAATTTCGCTCAAGCTCCATATAGACAGCGTCAAGATACGACGGAGATAACCATATCAAGCTGGGACTTTCTCGAATAGGCTCATTTGGGCCAGCAAGGTCACGTTGCCATCCGGGACAAGGAGGATTGAGTTTCGGCTTTGCCATTAGTTGCTCCTCCCACACCGGCGACAAATCACGTAGCCCCCATGTACTCCGAATTCAATAGACCTCACGGGGCCGTCCTCGACTCGCGGTCCATGTCGGCGGGCCACTCGACCTTGGGTGCCAGGCGCAGGGCGAGGTTGTACGGGGCAACGTCGTTGAGATCACGTGGCTCGGCGTGGTCAGGGTCGAGACCCTCGATGCCGTTTTGCATGTATGAGCAGATGTAGGCCCATAGGTTCGTCGTGTTGGCGGCAGTAGTGCTGAAGTCGAACCGCGTAATGACGTTGTTCGTGCCAGGTGAAACCACGGCTATAGAAACGCCCTCTTTGAGAATCAGGGCACCGCCAGCAGTCGCTCCGCGCACCTTCCACTTCTCAGCACGCAGATCGTCCCAGTCGTAGCTCGCCGTTGTGACGTGCCACCGCGTAAACGGGTTCCACCAGACCGAGTAAAAACCATACACATACACCTTACGGCGCAAGCGGTTGAAGCGAAGAGGGAGGTCGCGCGGAGGGGAAGCGTCCATACGATAGAACACCGCACTTGCCCATGCAGCCACCGCCATTGTGCCCCACAAGATGATAGTTACCGCAACCCTATCGACAGAAATCTTAAATTCTTGTACATCAAATAGATTAAAAACTGCCACACATACTGATCGCACCAACCATATAGCCACCAATACCGCGAACCAAATTAGTAGACCGCGAATAGATAATGTGTTACGCGAAATTTCCATGTAAACTTTATCGATATGCACCGGGGACATAGATAACAGTGCCGGACTTTCCCGGACAGTTTCGTTGGGATCTGGGAGATCGCATCGCCAACCTGGACAGGGAGGATTGAGCTTCGGCTTCACCATCAGAGATCCTCGGTTATTTCGATAGCAGCAAAACCAGATTGATCAGTCTTATCGGGCCAGAAGGTCACCGTTAGAGTTGCAGACTTGATCTTGTGTACCGGATCCAACCAGTATCGACCGCTCAGCACCGGCCGCTTCCCCGTAGGTTTTGTTTCGTTCTCCAACGAGTAATCCGGCCGCTTCAGTACATTAGGTTGCTTGAGCGTACCCGTATCGTTGAATTGACCCGATGCCATAACATGAGAGGATAAGCTTGGTAAGCGTCTACCGGTGGCCGCAACGCCAAAGCGTTCCGTAATGAGGGTAAAGCGATAGCGTGATTGCTGGTCGTCGAATCCTGGCAATACTGCGCTATAAACCAACTCTACTCCTATTTCAACAGCACCACCATTCTTTAGCACATCTACATCTTCGATGGTGAGTTCGTCAATCGGTCTAGGACGCGTTCCACTTTCAAAACTGAGGGTCACATCCATGCCCAGTACTGCGGCATTGAGTGCCGCGATTGCATGGTCCGTATCTTTCTCTGGATCGCGCCAACGCTGTTTGTCTTCTGCCCGTCCGAAGTAGCAACATCGTGCCCATTGCTCAAGAGCGTCGGATTCACGGCTTTTGGCATACTGAACTGCCGCAAAAGCGAGAAGCCCGAGCGCAATACCAATCCCGAGGGGACCAAATAGCGATGCGGAACCGGAAGCCGCCAAAGCAGAACCTAAGGATCCCCAAGCCGTAAAAAAAGCACCGCCAATAGACAAAACTGCTGCGCCGGAATATATTCTCACCGCCGTTGAGTCCCCAACCTTCGCCACACGAATTGCCGCCCTAATACTTGCAGCAGCATCCGAAATTCCTGCCAAGGCTGCAACCGCCCCTCCGACCGCCACCATTTTTGCGCCTAACCCGACGACGCGGCTAAGTACCGGTGTGTTGTCAGCCCCCCACCGCAATGCAAACTCCTTAGCGGCCTCCGCCGGAATTTTGATCGCCAGGCCAACCGCCTCAACACCTGCACCTATCAAGCCGATGGATGCACTGTAAAACGCAGCAACCGCTTCCGGGTGACGCGCCCCCACCTTCGCATCCAGATCAGCCAACGTGCTCTTCACGCTATCCTGCAAGAGGTACAGCCCCACGAACGACAGTCCGCCATCCACGCTGCCGACGGACAGGCTCTTGATACCAGCAAAGCTACTACCGGCGAAACGACGTGCGCCCGCAGCACCGATCTGCAAACCACTGAGCACCTTGGCGGCGGCGGGCTCCAGGTTCTTCAGGCCCGCCTTGACCTGACGCAACGCCGCTTTAGCGTCCTGCCCGAGCACGTCGGCCGCCCGCTTGACATCACGCGCCCCCTCCTTCGCGTCCTGGCTGAGTTGCAGAAGTCGTTGCTTGACCTCTTCGGCCGAGCCGCTGGCCCAGAGCGTCACGTCGATGAGCACGTTGCGAACGTTGGCGTTCGGGATGGTAATCAGGCTGCCCAGCAGCATGGCGCGAACGCTCTTGCCGGCTGCTTTTTGCGCCGCGTTGGCGTGGTTGCGGATTTCTTCCGAGAGCAGGTCGAAGCACTCGCTTATCGTGAGTTGAATGGTGACCTGCGTGAGCTTGGTTTTACCGTACAACCATGCCGCGCCGACATGGAGGTTATCCAGCGCCGCCTTGGCGCCCACGCTCAGACTGCTATCCAGGCGATTGGCGGCATCGTGCATGGCAGCGAGTAACTGATCCGCCGCACCAACGATGACACCTCTACGCCATTCGTCGCCGTCGCTACTGGTCGCAATGAGCTTGATCACGTCATAGTATTTCTTGCCAGCATCATTGGGCATGGCGCCGGCTGCGAACTGCGGCTCGAACGCCTTCTGCAGGTCGGTATGTTGCCCATTCAGCGCAATGTATGCCGGGCTGTTGGGGTCTTTCAGCAATTGCTGCCAAACCTTGCCGCTCGGGCCGAGCACCTCCGGCTTGGGTTTTTCGCCTGGTTTGGCTGGCGGCGATGGCGCGTCGGTGACACCGCCCGCGAGACAGTCGGCAGTCGTGCCAAGCCTGCATTGCCGCGAGCGAGGATCGGTGTCGTCGTAGTCGAGCATGATGATGCGCCACCAGTCGGCACCATTCACCTGCGCACCCCAGTCGGTCGCATAAGCATCGATCTCCTTCTGAAAATCGTTGACTGTCTTGTCGTACGCGTCCTGGAAGGTTTTCCGTCCCTTCGGGCCGGTTTCCCAATAACGCTCCTCGAGCCTGGCAACACGGCTCTTGGTTGTGCTCTTAACCGTGGCGTCGCGTTCCTTTGCCGGGTCCTGAAACACCGGTGGGCTGCCGGCTTCGCTCGGCATCCAGAAATCACCCGCCGGTGGCGGAATTTCGGCCTCAACAAGCTGAGCAATGTAGGTTTTGATGCCGAGCAGGCATTGCGATGTGAGGTAGGCATACCGTCGCGTCGGGTCTTCGCGCCAGTGCTGGCGCAGGGTAACGACGGAGAGCCGCAGGCTGTTGAGCTCCGCTGGTCGTCCGGCGCGCCCACTGCGATCGAGGGGTCCATCAGGATCTTCCCCGTCTTCTTGAATACATTGCCCACCGTGGAGCAGCCGGCGAGCAGCATGCTGGCGAGCACGAGCGCGACGGCTCGCTTCATTGCGCCTCCGTGCGCATGGCTTGGTCGTAGGCCTGCTCGAAGACTTCCCAGAACAGCTTGTCGAAGCCTTGCTGCCGGCTGGATACCAGCTCTTCGTAGTAGTGCCCGTACATCCGCCACGGCCAACCCTCGTGATTCGCCTGAACAGCCTGCGGCGGTCGATAGCGGGCGAAGCGCCGCTGCAACTGCTCAGGCGAAAACGCCTGCAGCAACGCACTGAGGCCGGCGGTAATGGCCCGACGCGTGGCCCGCTGCTGGCGCTGAAGTTGCTCCAGGGATTCTTCGATCGCTGCAGCGGGCGACAAGTGCACGAGACTGCGATCGGCCGCAAACATCGCGCGGACGGTGTCCGGGTAACTCTGGCCCAGTCGCAACGGGTTGTCCTCGATCGGCTGCAACGTGCGTGCTGCGAAGGCTTGGCCCTGGATCTGGCCGGGTGCACCACGATGCAACTCGCTCAAGCCATGGATGACCGCACTGAGGCTGCGGCCCGCCTCAAAAAGCAAGGCGTAGGCCGCGTGTGCATTCAGCGCGCCCACCGGCGCGCCAAGCCCTTCGATCAGCGGATTGACGAGGCCAGCAGCATCCTGGCCGGGCGCGTGCTGGGCATTCAGCCACGCGCGGGCGGCGGAGTCGACGTGATCCTGTTCAGACATGATGGGGGCTCCTGAGACGTGAACGGGGCTGCCGTGGAAAGCTTCCTGTGGCGTGGTGGCGACGTCAGCTTGCGCCGCGAGCGGCGTCGCCCCGTAGTGGCGAGGGTCGAGCGACGTGTGAAGCGCGGTGCCCGTATCCTGCGAGTCGGCGAGATCCAGTGCCTGCAGCGGGTCAAGCTGGCCTTGCGAGGACACCGACTCACCCAAGGCCTGGAACGCAGCCCAGTCGGGATCCGTGGTCTCCGTGATCTGGCCCGGGTCCGCCGCAATGATCGGCAGACTGCTCAGGTAGTCATCGGGGGGTTGCAGCAGCTCCGTCACGTCGTGCTGAGCCAGCACGCGAGACGGATCGGGGAGCGTGTGTGCGTCAACATCGAGATGAACCGAAAGACGGTAAGGTCCGACGTGCAAGGTATCGGCATTGCGCAAGCGTGCGCTGGCATGCAGCCCCAGCGGACGGGTCTGATCGTTGACTCGGGTGTCGCCGCAGCGGTCGATGACCAGGTAGCCGCCGTCTTCAAACCGTATTTCGCAGTGCTGAGACTGCACCCGACCGGCACGGTCGTGGAGCGTCCAATTGGCGTTTTGCGAGCCGATGGTTCCACCATTCATATCGAAGCTGTGCCGTGGTGCGGTGCCTTGCTGCAGGGCCTGCGGATTGCTCACCACCAAGGCGAGATGGGGTGCTGTAATCACCGGATTCATGCGCGTACCGTGAGTCGAACGCGGGGCGGCTTGCGCAGAGCAGGTTGTTCCAGAAAGCTGGTCCAGCCGAGTTCCGTGCCGATGTCACCCGCGAGGTTGAAGGAAGCGATTTCGTTTTCCCGTAGCGCCAGCTCGAGATCACAAGGGGTTTGATCGCGCAGCAAGAAGGCGACCAACTGGCGCAGCCGCTCGAAGTTTTCCCCGTGCGGGAGAAATTCACGGAAGCGCGCCTGACTGAGATTTGCGATGACGATGGTGAATTTGCTGTGGCGCGTGCGCACGCTGTCGCCAACCCGAAAATTCTCGCCGAGCATGCCGTTGAGGAGACCCAACTGGACGCGGTCACCGGGATCGATATCGGTATGACGCAACTCGAAATCCCGAATCGCGACATCGTCGAGATCGAAGCAATGTGCGATCAGCCCAGTGACCATTGCGGACGAACGGCTGCGATGCACCACGGCACCGGCGAAGCTAAGCAGGCGGCTCCACGCGATCGGGGTGGCGCCACGAATCGCGCTGTTCTCCAGGCCGATCAACGCGAACAGTCGTTGCGACAGCGGATCGCTGGCGCCCGGCCGGAAGCGGATGTAGTGCCGGTACTTGCGCCACGCCTGGTGCAGCAATGTCAACAACCGGTGGTGAAAGACGTCGAAGAATGCCGGCCGGATACCGATGCCTTGCCCGGCCTCGTAGGCCAGCCGCTCGACATAGTGGGACGGCAGCGGCGAGTCGGGGCCATGCATACCCAAAAAAGTGGCCTGCACCTCGAACTGGTGCGGATCGCCATGCTGCAGGCGCTCGGCCCGTGACACGTCCGAAGCCGGAAACCCCAGCCCGGCATAGTTGGTCAACCGGATGCGCTGCCGCTCAGGGTCGTCGCTATCCGCCGACTCCAGGTTGTCGCCGAGCAGCATATGCAGCCGCTCCAGGAGGACGAAGAAGTCGTGCCCTCTCGCTTCGCCCAGCAGCGTGTCGATCAAATCAGGGCCTGGGTCCCGCTTCTCATGGGCCATGCGTAGTGCTCCTGATTGGTTGTATTGACTGCCTCCAGCATGTGGAAGGAGGAAATGCTGCTGTACAGCGCAAGGAAATGGCTCAGTACTGTGCCGAACAGGTAGAGGTCCCCCTCGCAGACGAACCCGTCCTGGTCGACCTTGATGATGCTGCGAATGCCTCGGATGGGCAGCGCCTGAAACATTCGGTCGACCGGCTCGGTGACGATCTCCCGGAGTGCATCCAGCCGCTTCTGCGTCGCACGCCGCCGCTGAATGTCGTGATGCGCGGCAAAGTCATACGCGGCAATGATGGCCTTCAGTGGCTCAACGGACAGCAACGACAGGTAGGTCGGCGAGAGGTTGGAGATCAGCCGCCACTGCAGGTTGCCGTCCAGCACCGGCCGGTACGATGGTGTCGGCGCCAGCAGATTGCGGCAGGCGACGAAGGTGGGCGTGTCGGACGTTGGAACGCACACGTCACCCGCTCCCAAGGCCAGTGGCAGGTCGCGATTGGTACAGGTCAGCGTCAGCGAAACCGTCTCGTCACGACCGACGTAGTGGTGCTCGTCGCCGCGCACGAACGACACCCGGTGCTCTACACCGGAAGCCGTCAGTGACGGATCGATGCGGGTGCGGTAGTAAAGCGTGGTGCGTCCACGTTCGTAATCGATCTGGTGGCGCAACGACTCGAATGGCTGGTACGCACGCAGCCATTCGCCGGGCTTGCCGCTCCCCTCGCTCTTCCAGCCGTCGACGCGGTCGATGCTGAAGATCTCGTAGGCATCGGTTCGTTGCCCTGCCGGCACCAGCCGATAATCGGCCGCCTTGCCCGTCAGCCGCATCGGCTCGGCTTCGTGCTCGAACAAGTTCACCGCGGGCGCGCAATACAGCGCCAAATCATTCGTGCGGATGCGCACGTCTTCAGGCATGGGCCGGGTGAAGTGAAACTCGATGCGGATGCGATCTGTTTGCTCGGTAGGCCAAAGCGAGCGCAGGCCCTGGAGACCGAAAAAGAAAAATCGCCGCGGAAACTGAAAGTATTCCTGCAAGACACGGTAACCGTCCAAGACGTTCTTCGGGTAGGGCAACAAAGCCTGCGCCGGATCGAAGCCGTGAAACAGCACCTGGGAAGCCGGGATATGCCGCACGGTCCCGCCGTATTCGAAACGAACCTCGGCGAGGTACTTGGCCAGCCACAGATAAAGCGTCAGCGCGGTGTAGTCGTCCCCGCTCAGATAGAAATCCAACCGGTCGCAGCCATAGGTGCTGGGTGGATTCTGGCTCAGGGTGGACAGATCCACGCGAACGACCGACTTCTCCAGCGAGTGCGCATCGCTCACCTCATCGATCTGCAGCGGATAGACGGCCACGTCCGCGCAGGTTCGGTATTCGCAGGCGATGCCGTCGACTTCGCGCGCAAGCGTACGCGTGCCACGCCGGATCACGTGCTGCTCCGTGACGGCCCGGTCCGTCGGCCGGAACTGCATGATGGTCACGCTGGGCAATGGGCGCAAATAGTTGGGCCAGAGCAATTGCAGCAGCGGATGGGTCAACTCCGGAAAATCATCGTCGATCTTCAGCCGCAGCTTGGCCGTGAGGAAGGCAAAGCCTTCCATCAGCCGTTCGACGTCGGGATCCGTGGCCTCCTCGCCCAAATATCGGGCGAGTTGAGGGTTGTTGCGTGCGAACACTCCGCCGAGACGGCGCATATAGTCCAGCTCTTCGCGGAACTTTCGCTTGAGTGGCATCAGGCCTCCACTACTTCACGTTGATCCAGCGTTCACGGTGCTGGACGAGCAGGTCAATCTCCACGTCCTCCGCGGCATCGTTCAGCGGCACCAGGCAATGCAACCGAAAGTGCAACCCGTCGGGCTGCCCGTGCAGGGTGACGGGACGGACGTCCAGCACTTGTACGCGCGGCTCATAGGCCGTGACGACAGCGCGGACATCCAGACAGACCCGATGGCGCAAGTCCATCTGGCTGGCCGCAGCGTCGTTCAAATCCTGCAAGCCGAACTCGGGTGTGCTTTGCGAGCCGCCCTGCCGGCTATTGAAGATGCGTTCGAGATGGCGCTTGATCGCATGAACACGCTCGGCGGCCAGTTCCTGCCGCGTGCGCTGTCGACGTGGCGGCAGATCCGGATCGAGACGATCGAACAGGCTTCCCTGACCGGGCGAGCGTGGCATGCGTCAGGTCCCCTTATTCCTTGTCGAGCCGGCCGACCAGCGACAGATCGAAGCTGGCGCCCATGTACTTGAAATGCGGCCGCAAGGACAGCGCGACCTGGTACCAGCCGGGATTGCCGGCCACGTCCTGTACAACGACCTTCGCGGCCCGCAGCGGGCGGCGGCTACGTACATCGGAGGTAGGGCTTTCCTGGTCTGCGATGTATTGGCGAAGCCAGTTGTTCAGTTCGCGCTCCAGGTCCTGGCGCTCCTTCCAGCTGCCGATCTGCTCGCGCTGTAGCACCTTGATGTAATGCGCAAGCCGGTTGGGGATGAACATGTACGGCAATTGCGTGCCGAGCATGTAATTGGTCTGCGCGGCCTGCCCCTCGGACGTGTTCGGGAACACCTTGGGCTTCTGCACCGAATTGGCCGAGAAGAACGCGGCGTTATCGCTGTCCTTGCGCATCGTCAGCGGGATGAAGCCTTCCGCCGACAGCTCGAACTCCTTGCGATCGGAAATCAGCACCTCGGTCGGGATCTTGGCCTGCAGTTGCCCGAGCGACTCGTACAGGTGAACCGGCAAGTCGTCTACGGTGCCGCCAGACTGCGGGCCGATGATGTTCGGACACCAGCGGTACTTGGCGAAGCTGTCGGTAATACGGCTGGCCAGCAGGTAGGAGGTGTTGCCCCACAGATAGTTGGCGTGGGAGCCGTCGATGGTCTCGCGATAGGCAAAGCTGCGCACCGGGTTTTCCAGCGGATCATACGGTTGACGCAACAGGAAGCGCGGCATGGTCAGGCCGAGATAGCGTGCGTCTTCGGATTCGCGCAGGCTGCGCCATTTGGCGAAGCGCGGACCTTCAAAGATGTCTCGGACTTCCTTGAGATTCGGGATTTCCTGGAACGATTCCAGGTTAAGCATTTCGGGGCCGGCCGCCCCCAGGAACGGAGCATGTGCCATCGCACCAAGCGCCGCGACATAACTCAGCAGCTTGATGTCCGGCGCGGACGGACCAAACGTATAGTTGCTGACCACGCAACCAATCGGCTTGCCGCCGAACTGCCCGTACCCGGCCGTATAGACGTGTTTGTAGAAACCACTGCGGGTAATGTCCGCAGCGCTCTCGAAGTCCTCCAGCAGTTCACGTTTCGTGGCCTGGAACACATCGATGAGGATGTTCTCGCGGAAGTCCGTGCGGTCCACCAGCATCTTGAGGCCGCGCCACGCTGACTCCAGCTTCTGCAAGTCAGGCTGATGCAGGATGGTGTCCATCTGCTTGCCGAGCTTGGCATCGATCTGCGCGATCATCTGATCGACCAGTTGCTTGTTGACCGGCTGCTCACGCGCGTCGGTCTTGAGCATCTCGGCAATGAAGGCGGCCACGCCGCGTTCGGCGACGGCATACCCCTCCTGGGCGGGCTGCAGCCGGGTCTGCGCCATGATCTGGGCCAGCAGGCCCTCTTTGGGCACCGTCTCCTGCGAGTGAGCGGCGGTAGATTGCATTTTGGTCATCGTGATGTCCTGTGCGTGCGGGAAGAAAAAGGGCAGCCGGCTGTCAGGCCTGACCGGTTCCCAGCAATTGCTCCAACTCCTTGGCGAGCTGGCCGCGGACCGCTTCGTCGCCTAGCGTTGCCTGCAGTTGTTTGCGAAACGCCGGGATGTTGCCCATCGGCCCCTTGAGCGCCACCAACGCCTCGCGCAATTCGAGCAACTTGCGCAGTTCCGGCACCTGCCGCGCGATCGCGTCGGGACCGAAGTCCTCGATCGCCTCGAACTTCAGATCGAGACGTAGCGAGTCGCTCTCGCTTTCCTCTTCCAGCACAGCCGGCACGTCTATCACCACACCGACGCCGAATTCGGACATCACCTGACTGAAATTGTCCTTGTTAATGCTCACGGCGACGCGGTCTTCGAGCGCAACGTCGTCTTCACGCCCCTTGAAATCCCCCGTCACCAGTAATTTCAGAGGAAGCTCAACTTCCTCCTGTTCCCCGCCAGTTGACGGAACGTAGCGAATGCTGATGCGTTCCTTCGGCGCAACCGATCCTTGCTTTGCCATGAGCCACTCCCAGTTTGACTAGCTGATGCTTTTTTGAGTGCAATCCAAAAAAAATGACGGCCCGCGACGCATAACTCACGCGGGCTCGTTGAATGCATACGCAGCGGGCTGGCGGAACCGGAATCCACCGCCCCTCCTGCGCCATGTATTTCCAAGGGACAGTCTGCTACCTGCCAATCAGGAGACTAATTGGGAAATAGACTTCAGCGAAATAAGACAATTCCAATTTTTTTATGAAATCTCATAGTACAAGTTCGAATTAACAATACGAACCCGTTCCATTGTTTTCAAATGCAATTTCTTATGGACAAGCTGTCGCGATGCACGTTTAATTTGGCAAACATGAGTCATATAGCAGGCCATTTACCCGCCAACCAACGCAATAAATTTCCGAAAAAGAGATTGGCGGCCCAACCAAACGAAGCATTCGAATTGATTGATAAGGATTGTGCTTTTTGAGAAAAGCCTCTCCTGTTAATGGAGATGTCTATTACATGATCACTGTGGATCTTTCCGCGCTTTTCGAGCGTCTCAATCCGCTATGCCGACAAGCCTTGGAAGAGGCAGGTAGCCTTTGTATCGGGCAACGCGGGGCCGAAGTCACGGTGCCTCATCTGTTGTTCAAACTATTGGAAATGCCCCAATGTGATGTCCACATCGTCATGCGCGATGCGGACATCGACCTCGACGCAATCAGGCACGCGCTGTCCACTGCATTCCCGACGGGAGATGGCGGGCATGCCCAGTATCCGTCCTTCTCGCCACTGCTGGTCGAGCTGCTGCAGGAGGCATGGCTACTCGGTTCAGTCGAGCTCGGGCAAACGCAGATACGCAGCGGCGCCCTGTTGCTCGCCACGCTGCTCAATCCTGGCCGCTACCTGCCGCTGGCGGCCATCCATCTGCTCGATAGCGTGAACCGCGAATCGCTGCGCAAACGCTTCGACGCACTGCTGGCCACGTCGACGGAGGCCGCCGGCGCGGCCTCCGTCGATCGCCGACTCGACCTCGGCGACAAGGACAGCGCACTGGCCCGATTCGGTCACGATTTCACCGCGCAGGCACGCGACGGACATGTCGACCCGGTGCTATGCCGTGATGCCGAAATCGACCTGATGATCGACATCCTGTCGCGGCGCCGCAAGAACAACCCGATCGTTGTAGGCGATGCCGGTGTTGGCAAGAGTGCAGTGGTCGAAGGCCTTGCCCTGCGCATCGTGCAGGGGCGCGTGCCTGAGACATTGCGCAACATTCGCCTGTGGGGGCTGGACCTGGGTGCCCTGCAGGCTGGCGCATCGGTCAAGGGCGAGTTCGAGAAGCGCCTGAAGGCGGTCATCGATGAAGTCCTGACCGCGTCGCAGCCGATCATCCTGTTCATCGACGAAGCGCATACGCTGATTGGTGCCGGCAACACCGCCGGCGGCAGCGATGCAGCCAACCTGCTCAAGCCGGCGCTCGCGCGTGGTGCGCTACGAACCATCGCAGCCACCACGTGGACGGAATACAAAAAATACTTCGAAAAGGATCCCGCGCTGGCGCGGCGCTTCCAGCTGGTAAAACTGGACGAACCCAGTCCGGAAGCCGCCGTGCACATCCTGCGCGGCTTGCGCTCCCTGTATGAGCAGGCCCATAACGTCTATATCGCGGACGACGCGCTGCAAGCCGCCGCCGCCCTGTCGGCGCGCTACCTGAGCGGCCGGCAGTTGCCCGACAAGGCGATCGACGTGCTGGATACCGCCTGCGCCCGCGTCGCTACCACGTTGGCCGAACCGCCACGCCGGCTGACGGCACTTGAGAACGAACTCCGACAGATCGACACGGAAGCCGAGCAACTCGCACGCGATGCGCGGACGGGCCGCACACCTGCGACGAAGCGGCTCGACGTACTGCGTGACGCCCGTCAGCGCGTGGAGGCGTGCATCGCAGAAACACGCGAAGCCTGGGAGCAACAAAAAGCCGTGGTCGACATGATCGTCACCCTGCGTGCCGAGGCGGAAACGACCGGAAACGCTCCGCAACAGTTGCCCGTCTGTGTCACCCGCCTGGCCGAATTGCAGCGGAATGGCGCGTTGCTGCATGCCGATGTGGGTGCCGAGCAGATCGCACAAGTCATCGCCGACTGGACCGGCATACCGGCCACCACCATCAACAGCGATCAACTCACGCGCCTCGAACGGTTTCCCGTCACCCTGAGCGCACGGGTCAAGGGGCAAAACGCGGCACTGGAAGCGCTGCATCGGCGTCTGTTGACGGCTGTCGCCGATCTGCGCCGACCGGGTACGCCAATGGGTGTATTTCTGCTGGTTGGGCCCAGTGGTGTCGGCAAGACCGAAACGGCGCTGGCAGTGGCCGAAGCGTTGCTCGGCGGCGAGCGCTTCGTGACCACGATCAACATGTCCGAGTACCAGGAAAAGCACACCGTGTCGCGCCTGCTGGGCGCGCCGCCCGGCTACGTCGGCTACGGAGAAGGCGGGGTGCTCACCGAGGCCATCCGCAGGCAACCGTATTCGGTGGTGCTGCTGGACGAAGTGGAAAAAGCGCATCCGGAAGTGCTGAACGTGTTCTACCAGGCCTTCGACAAGGGTGAACTGGCCGATGGCGAAGGTCGCCGCATCGACTGCCAGAACATCCTGTTTTTCCTGACCTCAAACCTTGGCTTCGACCACCACGATCCTTCGCTGTCCGATCCGGATCCTGACACGCTGCGCAAACGCCTGACGGCCTTCTTCAAGCCGGCCCTGCTGGCGCGCATGCAGGTGGTGCCGTATCGCTACCTTGACGACGACGTGCTTGGTGACATCGTGGACAGTCGCATACAGCGCTTGCAGCAGCAATTCACCGCACGTTACAACGCCCGCCTCGAAGTCGCGAATTCCGCGCACGCCGAGCTGCATGTACGCTGCACGCGACATTCGGACGGCGCCCGCATGCTGGACGCGAGTATCGATGGCGATCTTTTGCCGCCACTGTCACTCGCCGTCCTGCAACGACAGGCTCTCGGTACACCGTTCCAGCGCGCCGAGCTGCGCTGGGAAGACGGCTCTTTCCACGCCGCGTTGCACTGACAAGGGCCGGGCATGGATACCGTGGGAGCCGTACTGCTGGCGCGTGAGTGGGCGCAGGCTGGCACCTTGGCCTCACTGGCCGGGGGATGGCTGCGCGCCGCCTGCGATGGCACGGGTATTGCGCTAGCACTCTGCTACTGGCGCGAGCGCGCCGGCGATCGTTTGCTACCGCTCGCGCAGGCCCGGACAGCCAATGTCGGTGCGCTTCCGGCGATCTCGCTGCGGGAGCTCGACAATCCGCTTGTGTACTGCCTGAACAGTGCCCAGCCGTGCCATATCGCGCGTCTGGACACGCTGGTTGAAGTCGGCGCCAGCTTCGACACCCTGCGCGAGCAGCTCGGCGTCCGCGCCGCCCTGCTGGTCCTGCCTATTCCGGGTGCCCGGGATCAGGTCGTCGGCATCTTCGCGTTGTTCGGTGACGATGCTGCGTTGCGCGCCTGGTATGCAGATCCGGCCTGGCAGGAGCTCACCACGTTGCATCACGTACTGTCGGCCCGCCTGCAGGCTGCTTCTGGAGCCAACCTTGCCGAGACGCAACAACAAAGCGTCGACCGGTGTCACGAACTTGAGCATGGCCGTGCGCGCGCATCCCGCTTGCTGGCCGCCGAATTCGTCGGAGTGGGTTCGGTCGCTCGGAGCCTGCGAGACGACATGCTGCGGCTGGCCGACTCATCGCTGTCGCTGCTGTTGACCGGGGAAACCGGCTCGGGCAAGGACCACGCGGCCTGGCTGATTCACCAGGCGTCGTCCCGACACGGAAAGTTTGTGCCGGTGAACTGCGCGGCGATTCCCAAGGACCTGATCGAAGCCGAGCTGTTCGGCTCCACGCGCGGTGCCTACACCGGCGCCACCCAGGCGCGCACCGGACTTGTTGCGGAAGCGCATGGGGGCACGCTGTTCCTCGACGAGATCGGGGATATGCCGCTGGCGCTACAAGGCACCCTGCTGCGCCTGCTGAACGAGAAGAAATTCCGGCCGGTGGGTGCCACGCGCGAACAAGCCTCCGATTTCCGGCTGATCTGCGCCACCCATCGTGCGTTGCCGGCGCTGGTGCGTGACGGAGCCTTCCGCGAAGACTTGTATTTCCGCATTCGTCAGCGCGTGCTGCGCCTGCCGGCCTTGCGCGAACGCCCGGAAGACATTCCTGCGTTGGTGACGCACGTACTGCTCCAGTACAACCGTGAATCTCAGGGCAACGTCGCCGGCATCTCCGCCAGTGCGCTGGCACGTCTGCAGGCACATACGTTTCCCGGCAACGTACGCGAACTGCGCAGCCTGGTACTGGCCGCGGCAGAGCGCACTGCGCCCGGCCGTCATCTCCGTGGCGACCTGCTTGCGGACCTGGGAGAACACGTGCCGGCGGTGCAGAACGAACCGCCATCGGCAATAGCATCGACGCTGCAACAGCTCATGCACACCGACGACCTGCGAGGCGCATTGATCTGCTTCGAGCGCCTTGTCGTCGAAGAACGGCTGCGTCAGGTCGACGGGTCTCGGCGCGAGGCTGCGCTCAGCCTCGGTATTCCCAAACGCACCCTGGCCCGCAAATGCCAGGAGTGGAATCTGAATGGAGAGGATGGCCAATCATGAGATGGCTCAATTTGACATTGCTGTTCTCAGCGGCGCTGGTTGGTTGCGACCGTGGCCACACAGCCCCCCACCCCGACCGCACTTGCACGACCATCGTATCGCCGCAGGAGCGGCTGGCATGTTTCGACGCCCAGGTGAGCACACCGGCGGCACCGGTAGTAGCCGCGCCGCCGATCCAAACGCCCGCGCGCACCGCTGTCGCGCGACCGGACATCGTTACCCTGGTCGAAACCAACGAGGCCAAACGCCGTGCCGGCGATACCGGCTCGCTGCTGATGCGCGTTCCCGACGGATTGCCAGGCCAGGACAAGGTTGTCATCTCGGTACCGGCACTGGGCGGTGCTGCTCCCGGCCACTATCTCGCCATCAGCTGCCTGCAGAACATCTCTCGCCTGCAACTGCTGACGGCCGACGCGTTGCCCATCAATCGCGCCAACCTGAGACTGCTGCTCGACGATAAGCCGGTTTCGGACAGCCGGCCATGGCAAGTACTCGAGGATGGCACCGTCACCGATGCGGGACGAGGGCTCGTGGCGGTCGAGCAACTGCGCGCGCTGATCCGGCCCGCGCAGCACCTGCGAATCGAAAGCGACCAAGCCCCATTCGACGGGCTGGCGTTCGACGTCGGCCGGCTGCGCGAACAACTGGCCGAGCAACGAGAGGCCTGTCACTGGTGAAGCTGCCCCCGCCGCTGGACCTCGATGCCCTGCTGGCGCCGCTGGACGCGCGCCAGCCTGCCGGCACCTTTGACGAAGAAGACGACACATTCCAGGGCATCGACCACGAAATGGTCAAGCTCGGCAGCCTGCAGGAGCCGACCATCGACTGGCCGTACGTCGATGAAGCCTCGCAAGCCTACCTGCGAAGCCAGTGCAAGCACCTGCGCATCGCCGGGCATCTGTTGACCGCACGCGCACGCACGCGTAGCTGGCGCGGCTGGGCCGAGGCCACCGGCGTGCTGGCCGGGATGGTAGAGCGCTACTGGGAAGCCTGCTATCCGCGCCCGGGCACCACTGGCTACCCGGCCAAACGACGGCTGGTCGAGCAGTTGCTGGAGCGTCTTTCCGACAGCCTGGCCTCGCTGGAGAGCACCGGCTACGGCGAAGAATTCTACAAGGCAGGCCAGGCAGCACTCGATAGTCTGCAACGCAGTGCCGATCACGCCAGGCTCGACGTACACACGCTCACCAGGCTGGAGGGCCTGCTGCGCCAAAAGGCCGAGGCCTTGCGCGCACCGGAGCTGGCGAGCGCCAGGCTTGTGACACCAGACGCCAGGGAGGTGCTGACCGATGCGTTCTTCACGCCCGCGCTACCCATGCCGGGCCATGAGCGCGAGGGTCGCAAGTCGCTGCTGGCCGCAGCTGAAATCATCAACCAGCAGGACGCCTACGATCCGACCGGCTATCTGCTGCGACGGTTCGCCTTGTGGGCCCATCTCACCAATGCCCCGCCACCGCGCCGGCACCACCAGACCGAGTTGATGGCAGTGCCGACAGACGTCGCCGACGGCTACGCCAAGGCGCTCGGCACGCAAGCCGTCGACCCCGCGCTCTTGCAACGGGTCGAGCGCAGCGTGACCTCGTCTCCTTACTGGCTGCGCGGCAGCTACCTCGCCGCCGGTATCGCCCGACGGCTGGAAATGCCGCTGGTGGCCGAGGCCATCCGCCAATCGACCGAGCGCTTCGTCACCCGGCTACCGGCCTTACTCAAGCTGGAGTTCGCCGATGGGCGGCCATTCGCGGACGGAGAGACACAAGCGTGGATCAGCGGCGCCGAGGCGAGTGGCATGCCGAGCGGTACAGGGCATGACTACATAGCCGTAAGCGAAGAGCTCCGCGGCGTGCTCGACACCGAAGGTATCGAGCCGATGCTGCGCCGGTTGGAGACGATCCAGCAGGAAGCAACCAGCCTGCGGCACCGCTGCCACGTCATCAGCATCGCCGCCGAACTGCTGCGGTTGCGCCGTCTCACGTGGCTCGCCGATGGCCTGAGCGCCCGCGCGTATCACGCCATGCAACGCGCGTCGGTTCCCGAGTGGGAGCCCGAACTCTTCAGCCTCCTCGAACGGCAACAGCCGGACAGCGCAGAACACAAGGATTAAAAAGGGAGCATCGTCATGGGGAACATCTGGTCCAATTTGCAACGTTACGGGCGGCTCGTGTGGCGCTGGGGGCGGCAAGGCACCCCTTTGCTGCCATTGCTGCTCCTGGTGCTCGCACTCACTACCATCTGGTGGCTCGGGCCCAAGTGGAACTGGGGCACCTACCGCCCCCTGGGCAGCATCACCGCACGGATGTTGGCAACGGTCGTCCTGCTCGTGCTGCCACTGCTGCTGTGGGCCCTGCGCCTGCGCAAACGCACACAGCGGCTGGAGGCGGAGCGGCAGCAGGCCGAAGAGCGGCAGGTCGATCCGTGCCTGCGTTACATCCAGGCGCAGGAGCACGACCTCGATCACAGTCTCGCCACGCTGCAAGGCAACCTCGGCAGCCGACAGGCGCTGTACCAGTTGCCGTGGTACCTGGTGCTGGGGCAGGAAAACGCCGGCAAGACCAGCTTCGTCAATCGGTCCGGGCAGATTTTTTCTCTCACCGGCGAAATGAAGGCCGGCAGCCGGCGCCTGCAAGAAGACCCGGACAAGATCTATACCATTGACTGGTGGATGGGCGATCAAGCCGTCCTGATCGATCCGCCGGGCGAGCTGATCAGCCAACCACGGATCGCTCAGGCCAATGACGTTGACGAGGCCGAAGACGGTACCCCATCCGAGCTGCCTGCGCGACACCGCCTGCTGCCGGAAGACCTGCATGCACGGCTTTGGGACAGCTTCGTCAGTTGGCTCGGCCACAACCGCAGCCGGCGACCGCTCAACGGTGTCGTGCTGATGGTCAGCCTGGAAACCCTCGCCCACCAGGCCGTGAGCGATCGCAAGGCCCTCGCGACACTGCTGCGCGCGCGGCTGGCCGAACTGAGCCGGCAGCTCGGCACACGGCCGCCGCTGTACGTGGTGCTCAGCAAGTTCGACCTGCTGGAGGGCTTCGAAACGCTGTTCGCGCGCTTGCCCCGGTCGGCTCGCGAGGACATCTTCGGTTTCAGTTTCACCCTCGATTCGGTTCAGCATTACGACGCCTGGCTGGACGAACTGGGCACGCACTACGACACTTTCCTCGATCGCTTGAACGAGCAAGTGTTCGACGTGCTGGCCGACGTATCCGAGTTGGCACAGCGGGAAGCACTATATTCGCTGACCCGACAACTCAGTGGCCTGCGCTCGATACTGCTGGGCTTCCTCTCCGATGTCCTCGGCAGCGACCGCTATGTCACCCCGGCGCTGCCGCGCGGGATGTTCTTCTCGTCGGTCTACCAGCAGGGCGTGCTCAACAACGCCTTCATCGCCAGCGCCGCGCAGGCCTATGCGTTGCGCCAGCCCGTCAACGTCATGCAGCCTAGCGGGCGCGCACTGGCGTACTTTACGCAGCACCTGTTCCAGCGCGTCGTCTATCCTGAATCGGGCCTCGCAGGCGATAACCCCAGGGTCATCGCCGACAAGAAGCATGCGCTGGCCCTGCGCTTCGGTGTCGCTTCGCTCGGCAGTGTGCTGCTGATCGGTGCCTGGTACCACTACTACGCGTTGAACCGTGACATGGCACTCGCCGTACTCGAGCGCAGTCGTGCCTTCAGTACCCATGCCATCGACGGCGCGCTCGATCCGAGCGGCCGCAATCTGCTGCAACCGCTGAACCAGATCGCCAGCGCTGTTGCCGTCTACGGTAACTACCGCGACGCGTGGCCGATCGTGGCCGACTTCGGCCTGTACCAAGGTCGCACGATCGGACCCAAGGTCGACCAGGCCTACCTGACGTTGCTATCGCAGCGCTTCCTGCCCGCGCTGGCCAGCGGTGTGATGCAGCAGCTCGATGGCACCGGTGCGAACAGCGATACGCAACTTGCCGCGCTGCGCGTCTACCGCATGATCGAGGATCGGCCCAATCGTCGGCCGCCGGTGGTGGAAAACTGGATGACGACGCAGTGGCAAGCCGCATTCCCGGGCGAGGATGGCGTACAGCGCGCGCTGCTGAGCCATCTCGACTATGCGATGAAATATGCCGACGCCCGCCTGCCGCAATATCAGGAGCGCGTATCAACCGTGCAACGCGAGTTGCGGACGATCCCGCTGCCGCAGCGCGTGTACATGACGATGCGGCGCCAGGCCGGCGCGGCGCTGACCGCCCCGCTCGATCTGCGTAACGAGATCGGGCCGGCCTACGACATCGTCTACGAACCCGAAAGCACGACACCTGCCAAGGGGAGCAACCCGCCCGTCGACGGTCGAATCGACGCGCTGCTGACCGCCAAGGGCTATCGTGCCTACTTCGCTCCGCATAGTCAGGATCTCACCGACCTGGCCATGATCGACCAGTGGGCACTCGGGGAACGACGCGACATCGACTACTCGGACGCCGACAAGCGCGCGCTGGCCGACCGCATCCGTGCGCTCTACAGCCGCGACTACATCGACACCTGGCAGCGCAACCTCAACCACATCGCCGTGCGTGACTTCCAGGACATCGGCCAGGCCGTCACCATCCTGGATAGCGTCACCAGCCCGGCGGCGCCGCTACAGCGCTTGGTCGAAACGGTACGCGACAACGGCGATCTTCGCGCCCGTTCCGCCAACGTGGCCGGCGCCCACACGGCAGGAAGTCAGGCGAAGGCTACCATCGCGGCCGCCAAGGCGGACCAGCCGGCCGACACGGCGGACGAGCCTCTGCCGATCATCACCATTGCGCGCGCCTTTGCACCAATGAGCCGGTTGCTCGACGCCAAGACCGAACGGGCCACGTACCTCGACGAAACAATGCAAAGCATCGGCGTCGTGCAGGACGCCGTGCGGGCCGTCCACGACAGCCCGGATCGCGGCAAGGCCGCGCTCGGCGTCGTACTGGACCGGTTCGCCCTCAAGGGCCCCGATCCCATCGCCAACCTGCAGCGGATCGCCGGTGGCCTGCCCGAGCCATTGAATCACCAGGTTGGCAAACTGGCCAACGAGTCCTCGCACGTGGTCCTCGTAGAAGCATTGCGCGAGTTGGAAAGGCGCTGGGATGCCGACGTGTACGGCTTCTATCGTGAACGCCTGGCCAACCGTTATCCGCTCAACCCGGCCAGCCGCGAGGAAGTCTCGCTGGACGACTTCACTGCCTTCTTCGGGCCGCAGGGAAGGTTGCAGCAGTTCCGTGACAAGTACCTCAACGTGTTCATCCAGGACAACCTCCAAGCGTTGTATTCCGAGCGCCTGGGCGGTTATCTCGTACGCGACGATGTGCTTGCGCAGCTCAAGGCTGCCGACAAGATCAGCGACGCCTTCTTCAACAACCGCGGTCAATTGGGCGTGCAGTTCTACATCGAACCGCTGGGCCTGGCCGCCAACAAGCGCAGCAGCGCACTCAGCGTCGAGGGGCAACTGATCACCTATAACCATGGTCCCACCACCAGCACTGCACTCATCTGGCCCAACACGCTCGCACCCAGCAATGAAAGCCGAATGACCCTGGTCAATGCTGGCGGCAGCGCCAGCGGACTGGTCTATCGTGGCCCATGGTCACTCTATCGCTTGCTCAGTCAGGCTCGCCTCAACGGCGCCACCAGCACCAGTATCGATCTCAGCTTTGCCGCACCGGATGGCGGCATGCGCTACCGCATCAGCACCGAGAAGGCCAACAACCCGTTCACCCAACCGTTGTTCAAGGGTTTCGCGCTGCCGCGAACGTTGTTACAGGACGAACGGCGCGCGGCAACGCCCGGGAGCGGACCGCGCACGGCCGAGGCGAAACGCCGTCTGAGTCCGGAGAGCGCCCCGTTGCTCTCCAGCGATCGGCGCGTCAGTGCGCCATTGGACGCGCCGTCCTCGTAGGGCGGCGGCCAACGCCGCCAGTCCCTCGCGCTACCCGACAGCCTCTTCAAGCGCGAGGTACGGGTGAGACGAGATCAGATCCGGGAGAATCGATTATCTAGAGGGGGGATCGGGCCATTTCTGAATCGATAGATCCACGAATGGCCCGCTCGGCACAGAAGTGCCGCCCGCAGCGGGCGATCAAACGAAAAGCCCGCGTGGCACAGTCACCGCCCCCTATGCCCTCTTCGACCGTTCCCGGCTGACTACGCGCCGACATCGCCCGGGTCCGCACCGGCAAGCTCAGCCACTACCTCGGCCTCGACGGCCTCGCGGCCCACGCCGAACGCCTGCGAACATTCGTGCTGTAACCTGACGCAGACTCACCGGGAAACCCCGTCAACGCTCGCGGCAACGCCCTGCAGCGGCCGCGAGAACAGCTTGCAGCCCGCGTAGTAGACGAGCGACGTCAGCGACAACCCGACGATCCACGACACATCCGCGCCGCCGAGCCGGCTCGCCAGTTCTCCCGTATAGAGATCGGTCGCCATGAACGGCGCCTGCGCGACGATGCCGATGACATACGAACCGACGGCGATCGTATTGAAGCGTCCGTAGATGCCCCCGTCCTGCCGGAAGAATGAATCGACGTCGTACTCGCCGTGACACACGAGGTAGTAGTCGACGAGGTTGATCGCGGTCCACGGCACGAGCACGTACAGCAGCAACAGGATGAAGTTCGTGTAACCGGCGAGGAAATTGTTCTGCCCGAACAGCGCGATCGCGAGCGCGACGCCGCACAGAACGATCGCGGTAATCGCCCGCGCACGTGCCTTGCCCGACCACGACGGAAAGAGTGTCTGCAGCACGGTAATCGCCGACAGCGCACCGCAATACAGTTCCATCGCATTGCTGGCAGCAATGCCGAACGACAGCACGACGATCACGAGCACGCTGATCCCTTGCGTGAGGCCCGTGAGGCCGCTCACGACATTGCCGTCGGGCGTCGCAAGGCCCACGAGGCAACCGAGCAGCATCGGGAAGAACGAGCCGAGCACGCAGCCCCAGTAACTCGACCAGAACGCCGTGCGCGGCCCGGTATCGGGCGGCAGGTAGCGCGAATAGTCCGACACGTAAGGCGCATAGGCGATCTGCCACAGCGCGGCGACCGACATCGCGCCCAGGAAGCCTGACAGGTTCAGCGAATGCTTCGAGAACGTATCGGCAGGCAAGCCGTGCACGAAAATGATCCACACGAACGCCAGCACGAGCACGCTGCCCGAGCACCAGCTCAACAGCCGCGCATATGCGTGGATCAGTTTGTAGCCGTAGATCGATCCGAGCAGGCTGATCAGGCCGATCACCACGACGCCCGCATCGAGCGGAATGTCGGCACTCAGGCTGTGCAGTGCCTGCCCGCCGAACACGCAATTCGACGCGAAGAAGCCGACATACATCACGACGACCAGCGCGACCACGAGCAGCGCACCGAACGACCCGAACTGCCCGCGGGTCTGGATCATCTGCGGCACGCCAAGCTGCGGCCCCTGCGCGGAATGCAGCGCCATGAACACCGCACCGATCAGGCTGCCGACGAGCGTGGCGAGCGCCGCCCACCAGAACGGTTGCTTGAACACCGTGGTCGAGAGCGATCCGGTGACGATCGTCAGCATCATGATGTTCGACCCGAACCAGATCGTGAACAGGTCCTTCGCGCTGCCGTGCCGCTCGGTGAGCGGAATCGGCTGGATGGTGCTTTCCTCGAGATGAGCAACGGACTCGCCCTGACTCATTTCGTCTCCTTGTTTCTATTGTGATGTTCGTGGATTCAGGGGCTGGCGGGTAACCCGGAATGCGTGGCCGACTCAAAGCACACGCGCTTCAAGAAACCGGCCACACCATTTTCATTCCTTATCAATGATCGGTCAGCGACGCGTTGCCTTATCGCGACCACCGCCCACAAAGCCCGATCTTCAACCTGTCGGATTGCCACTCCGGTGGCCGCACGCAGTCGGCTCGTCTCCGAATCGGATCCTGTGGTTCGGTGCGCTCCCGCCCGACTCCCATCGGGCGAAAGCGCGCCGCTCAACCCGTCAGCAGTCGATCCCGAGCACTTCGCGCGCGGTGGCATCCACAGCCTTGCGCATCGTGTCGACCAGCTCATCGATTTGCGCGTGATCGATCACCAGCGGCGGCGCAACGATCAGTCGGCCGTTCGTCGAACGCACGATCGCGCCGAGTTCGAACCCGACCGTCCGGCTGTGCCAGGTCAGGTCGGCCTCGTTCGCAAAGCGCTCGCGCGTTGCCTTGTTCTTCGCGAACTGGATCGCGCCGACCGCGCCCACGCCCTGGATCTCGCCGACAAGCGGATGGCTGCCGAACGCATCGCGCAGCGCCTTCTGCAGGTAGGGCCCGGTATCCGTCTTCGTCCGCTCGACGAGGCCTTCGCGCTCGAGCACGTCGAGGTTGGCCAGTGCGACGGCGGCCGCGACCGGGTGCCCCGAATAGGTCAGCCCGTGCGCGTAGACGCCGCCCTTGTCGACCAGCGCATCGCCGACGCGCCGGCTCATGATCAGCCCGCCCATCGGCACATAACCCGAGGTCAGCCCCTTGGCCATGCAGATCAGGTCCGGTTCGAAGCCGAAGTGGCGGTGTGCGAACCACTCGCCGGTCCGGCCGAAACCACCGATCACTTCGTCCGCGCAAAGCAGCACGTCGTACTGACGACAGATGCGCTCGATCTCCTGCCAGTAGCCGTCCGGCGGAAAGATCATCCCGCCCGCCCCCTGGAATGGCTCCGCGACGAACGCGGCGACGCGGTCCGCGCCGATCTCGAGGATCTTGCGCTCGAGCGACAGCGCCGCCTGCTTGCCGAATGCCTCGGGGCTCAGGTCGCCGCCATTCGCGTACCAGTACGGTTCGTCCACGTGCGTGATGTTCGGAATCGGCAGGTCGCCCATTTCGTGCATGAACGCCATGCCGCCCAGCGACGCGCTACCCACCGTCGACCCGTGATAGCCGTTCACGCGGCCGATCAGCACCTTCTTCCCCGGCTTGCCCATCACGTCCCAGAACCGCCGCACGGTGCGAATCAGCACTTCATTCGATTCGGATCCCGAATTGGTATACACCACATGACTGAAGCGATTGCCGAGCAGCGCAAACAGACGCTCCGACAGTTCGATCACCGACGGGTGCGTCGTATGAAAGAACATGTTGTAGTAGGACAGTTCCTTCATCTGCCGCGCGGCGGCGTCGACCAGTTCCGGCCGCCCGTAGCCGACGTTGGTGCACCACAGCCCGGACATGCCGTCCAGGTAGCGGTTGCCGTCGTTGTCCCATAAATGGACACCTTCGCCGCGCACCATCACGCGCGCGCCTTCCTCGTTCAGCGCCTTCTGGTCGACGAATGCATGCAGGTGATGCGCGGCGTCGCTGCGTTGATAGTCCTGCGTCGTACGATGCGGAAAGTTGGGCGCATTCATGGGCGAGTCTCCGGTTCGTTTTGTGGATAAAAAGCGTTGTCGTGTTGCGCGGCGCAACCGCTTGCGGTCCGCCGCATCGAATCAGTAACTGATCCAGGTCGTCTTGAGGCCCGTGTACTTGTCGATCGCATGCAGCGAAAGATCGCGGCCGAAGCCCGACTGGCGGAACCCGCCGAACGGCGTCTGTGCGCTCAGCGCATCGACCGTGTTGACGGACACCGTGCCGGCGCGCAACCGGCCCGACACACGGTGCGCGCGCGACAGGCTGCCGGTCCAGAGCGACGCGGCAAGGCCATAGATCGAGTCGTTCGCGAGCCGGACGGCCTCGTCCTCGGTGTCGAACGCCATCACCGACAGCACCGGCCCGAAGATCTCCTCGCGTGCAATGGCGTCGTCGTGCTTCACGTCGATGAAGATCGTCGGCTCGATGAAGTAGCCCTTGCCGTCGACGCGCGGCGCACCGCCACCGATCGCGAGCGTCGCGCTATCGCGGCCGCGTGCAATCCACTCGCGCACGCGTCGATGCTGCTGCTCGTCGACGATGGCGCCCATCCCGCTCGACGGATCGAGCGGATCACCGGGCATGAACGCAGCGGCATGCGCAATCAGCCGGTCGACGAACGCATCGTGAATCGAACGCTGAACCAGCAGCCGCGAGTTGGCGGAACACACCTCGCCCTGGTTGAAGAAAATGCCGAAGCACGCCTTGCGTGCGGCCAGGTCGAGATCGTCCGTATCGTCGAAGACCAGGTTCGGGCTCTTGCCGCCGCACTCGAGCCACACCTGCTTCATGTTCGACTGCGCGGCGTACTCGAGGAATTTCTTGCCGACGGCCGTCGATCCCGTGAAGGCGAGCACGTCCACGTCGGGATGCAGCCCGAGCGCGCGCCCCGCGGTCTCGCCATAGCCCGGCACGACGTTCAGCACGCCCGGCGGCAGGCCGGCCTCGAGCGCCAGTTCCGCGAGACGCAATGCGGACAGCGGCGATTGTTCCGCCGGCTTCAGCACGACGCTGTTGCCGGCCGCCAGCGCCGGCGCCACCTTCCACGCGACCATGTCGAGCGGGAAATTCCACGGCACCACGGCGCCGACGACACCCAGCGGTTCGCGCGTGACGACCGCGAGGTTGCCGGGGTCGGTCGACGCGACTTCGCCATGCAGTTTGTCTACCGCTTCGCCGTACCAGCTGAACAGACCGCCCGCGGCCGGCACGTCGATGCTGAACGCATCCGCCACACGCTTGCCCATGTTGAGCGAGTCGAGCAGCGCGAGTTCCGCGCCGTGCGATGCGATGAGTTCGCCAAGCCGGCAAAGCACGCGCTTGCGCTCTGCCGGCGCACAGCGCGACCAGACGCCGGATTCGAACGCGTGACGCGCAGCACGTACCGCGTCGTCGACATCCGGCGCATCGCACGACGCGACTTCCGCGATGACGGCCTCCGTGGCCGGGTTGATCGCGGCGAACGTCCGGCCGCTTCGAGCCGGCACGCTGCGGCCGCCGATATGTGCGAGCGTTCTCGGGACCACGTGCGCCGCAAGACGTCTCCAGTCCGCGTGCTGATGATTTTCTGCTGAAGTTGGGTTCATTCAATACTCCGTTTTGACGACCAGGCGTTTGTGCGTTGTTCTCCGCCTGAACTCGACCCGACGAAAGACGCCAGCGGGCACGACCGATGCCCATGACCGCCGCGCATCGCCGCAGTCGTCCGGTTGGCAAACTGTCGGTCATCAAAAAGAGATTTGAAAGAACACTTTTTCTTCTCATTGAAGAGGTTATTTCTATTCATCCTGCAGTCGTGCAGTGGGTTTTCCTGCCACGTCACGATCCCGGTGCCGTTTGTTTGCGTGCGATCGCGCCGGCCTTCTGTCGCGATACGAGGCGGCTCCCGCTGCGACACCAGGCCGGGACGACGTTGCACCCCGGCCCGTCCGACCACATACTGGTCGGCCTGCGCGAACGAGGATGCGTCGATGATGAGTGTCGATCAGGGCGCCGCTTCGATCTTTGGCGCGATCGGAACGGCCGTGTCTTTACTGGCGGCGATTCCGTATGCGCTCGCGATCTACCGGCGCACGGTTCGTCCGCACCTGTTCACATGGCTCGTGTGGTCGGTCGTCACGGCGATCGCGGCTGCCGGCCAGTTCGTCGCAGGTGCGGGGCCGTCCGCGTGGTGCACGGCAGCAATCGCCGTTACATGCTTTCTGACGCTGGTGGCAAGCCTCTTTCGCGGCGAGCGCGGCTGGACACGCATCGACTGGTTTTTCCTGATCGCGGCCCTGTCGGCCATTCCGCTGTGGATGCTGACCGACGACCCGACGATCTCGATCTGTCTGGTCACGCTGATCGAGCTTGCAGGCCTCGGCCCGACCGTCCGCAAGACGCTCCGCGATCCGTGGAGCGAGAGCCTTGCGTATTTCGCGCTGTGCGTGCTCAAGTACGCGCTGGCGTTGCTGGCGCTGAACACGTGGAGCGTCGCGGTTGCGTTCTATCCGGCCGTCAACGTCATTGCGTCGATCGGCATCTGCGTGGTGATGCTCGTCCGGCGTCAATCGCCGTCGAACGCGCGGTAGACGGTATCCGTCGGTGCGGTATGTTTGTTGCTGCCGTTGCTCGCCGGTATGAGTGGAACCACAAACCTTCAGAGACAATGCGAGGCCCTGAAATGGATGCAATCCGTACCGCCATCGAACCCAGCGAAGCCGCGCTTCGTGCCGCGATGCTGACCAACGATGTCGAAGCGCTCGATGCGTTGCTGGACGACGATCTGGTGTTCACCGTTCCGACCGGACAAGTCATCTCGAAGGAGGACGACCTGGCGACGCATCGCGCGAAGCTGCTGCGTCTCGACAGACTCGATGTGCAGGAAACCCGCGCATGCGCGATCGGCGAGATGATCCTGACCACGACGAAGGCGACACTCGCCGGCCATTTCGACGGCGCGGCGTTCGACGGCGTGTTTGCCTATACTCGGCTGTGGCGTCGATCGCCCGCCGGCTGGCGCGTCGCCGCCGGGCATGCATCGCAGGTCACGTAGCCGCGTCGCGCTCGGCCTTCCTTCGAGCAGGCGAGCGGCAAATCCGGAATGGAGTCCATGCGAGCCGGACGATACCTCGACGAAGGTATCGCCCATGACAGGAGACGAGATGCACCCACCATTCACCATACGTGCTGCCCGTACCGCGGACGCGGACGACCTCACGCGACTGGCTCGCATTTCGAAGGCGCACTGGGGCTATCCGAAGGACTGGCTCGACTTGTGGCAGAGCGATCTCACGATTGCACCGGAGACGATCGACGGGTCGATCGGTTACGTCGCGGAATCCGGCGAGGCAATCATCGGGTTCTGGGTCAGGGCATCTTCGGAATCGGATCGCCCGACGCCCGGATGGCTGTTCGTTCATCCCGACCACATGGGCCGCGGTGTCGCCCGAGCGCTGTGGGAAGAGGTCCGCAGGGAAAGCGCGGCGAGAGGGATCAGAAGCTTCGTGATCGAAGCGGACCCCAATGCGGTTCCGTTCTATCTGGCGCTCGGCGCTGAAAAAATCGGCGAAAAGGAATCGAGCGTCGTCCCGGGCAGGTTCTTCCCGATCTTGAGGATCACGATCTGATTGCAACGTCCGTCGGCACCGCCGCCAGACGTACCCGGCATCGCCTCTTCTCAGGCTGACTGCAACTTCATCGCACGGCTGTCCTCGAGCTTGAACTCGCCGACCGTCTGCGCGAGCCTGGCGGCCTGCTCGCGCAGCAACGTCGCGGCCGCCGCCGACTGCTCGACGAGCGCCGCGTTCTGCTGCGTCGCATTGTCGAGATGCGACACCGCCTGATTCACCTGCTCGAGCCCCGTGCTCTGCTCCTTGGCGGCGACGGTAATTTCCGCAATCACGCTCGTGATGCTGCGCACGCCCTCGACGATTTCGTTCATCGTCGCACCTGCCGTCTGGACGAGCCCGGAGCCCCCCTCGATCTTCTCGACCGATGAGTGAATCAACTGCTTGATTTCCTTGGCGGCCTGCGCGCTGCGCTGCGCGAGCGCACGCACTTCGCCCGCGACGACGGCGAAGCCTCGGCCGTGCTCGTTCGCACGTGCGGCCTCGACGGCAGCGTTCAACGCGAGAATGTTGGTCTGGAACGCGATGCCGTCGATCACGCCGACGATGTTGGCGATCTCGCTCGACGCTTGCGTGATCTCGTTCATCGTCGAAACGACCTCGCTGACGACCGCGCCGCCGCGCACCGCGACGTCCGACGCCGATTCCGCCAGATGGCTCACCTGGCTCGCCGCATCGGCCGAGTTGCGGGCCGTGCCGGCGATTTCCTCGAGCGCAGCGGCGGTTTCCTGCAAGCTCGATGCAGCATGTTCGGTGCGGCCCGACAGATCCTGGTTGCCCTGCGCGATCTCGGCGCTCGCGAGGTTGACGGATTCGCTGAACTCGCGGATCTGCAGCAGGATCGTACTGATCTTTTCGGCGAACAGGTTGAACGCATGCGCGATCTGTGCGGCTTCGTCCGCGCCGTCCGCGGGCAGGCGTTTCGTCAGATCGCCGCTGCCGCTCGAGACATCCGTGAGCGCGTCGCGGACCAGCAGGATGCGCCTGAAGGCCGCGTTCGTCATCGCGCCGACGAGTGCGGCCGCGATCACCGCAACGATCAGGATTGCCGCCAGCGTCGTCGTCGCGACCGCGCGCATGCCGGCCGTCACGTCCGCCTTGTCGAGCGCGAGCACGAGAGACCAATCGGTACCGGCGATCGGCTGTGCTCGCACCAGCTTGGTGGCGCCGTCGATGTCGACGGCGACGGGCTCGGATGCCGTTTGCAGCGCGCCCAGGTGGTCGGCATCGAATGCAGGTGAAAGACCGGTTGCCGGCTTCATGATGAGGTCGGTCTTGGCCGACGCAATCACGCGCCCGCCCTTGTCCACCAGAAATGCAAAGCTCGCGGGTGTCGGGTGTACCGAGGTCACGATCGAGCTCACGCTCTCCATGAACAGGCTGGCGGCCAGCACGCCCTTCACCGTGCCGTCGCGCACCACCGGCACCGCGAACGCAACAGCGGGCTTGCCGGTCGTTGCATCACGGTAGAGTGCCGTCACGACCAGGCTGCCGGCACTGACCGCCTGCTTGTACCATGGACGTGCTGTCGGGTCGTAGCCGGGCGCGAGCGGCACGTTCGAGAACGCGGTCTTGTCCGGCAGGCCGAGCGTCAACACCTCGAAGCCGCCCGACTTGCCAAGCAGCTTCAGCGCCGGCAGCGGGTCGCCCTCGCCGATCGCGATCGTGTCCGCGAGTGCCTGGGTCTCCCGGCCTCTGCTGGCCACCCATTCGTTGATCGCAAGCGCATGCCCGGCGAGGATCGACTTGTGATTCTGGTCGATTGTCTCGTCGTTGTGTTGCTTGACGACGTAATAGACCAAGCCGCCTGTCACGGCCAGCGCCGTGACCACGATGGCGACACAGGTCGCAAGTATCCGAGCACGAATCGAGGACAACATGATGACTTCGATCTCCGTTACCGCGTTATATGAATGAGGTCTCCGAAAACAGGCAGCGTCCTGTTTAACGACTTAACGACTGCGGTTGAGGGAACTTAAGGCCTGACTGGCCAGACCAGTGTGGGTAACGGATCGACGGAACCTCGGAGTGGGGAACGGAGGGGCTGATCCGGCAAGACCGGATACCGCGCCGACTGGCTGGAGCGCGTAGCGGGGAGCCTTGATGAACCGGCGACGATCGTCCGGATGCACGGGCGGTTGCCACGTCCCTGTTCGGCGAAGGGCTGAAGATCCATCTGCCTCACGATCCGGTCGACTTCCTCATGGGCGACGGCAGGAAGGCATGCGGTTCAGCGTATCAAAGCAGAGAGACGGGATGAGGTACCCATTCCTTTCTCTCGCAGGCATGTTTGATGGGACGCCTGCGATTCCTGTTCCCCAGGCTGGGTCAGCGATCAAGGGTATGTCCGCAAAGCCCACGCGTTCAGCTGCAGATTTTTACGCTCGCCACAATATTCGCGCGCCTGAAACGTCTTCAAGCGCATGGAATCGCCACCCACTTCGCACATGATGACCGACCCGGACCGCGACATCACAGCGACAGTGATGCGTGAACGAACGAGGCTAGTGAAATTTATCCGGCGCCGGATACGCGACCCGGACGATGCCGAGGACATCCTGCAGGATGTGTTTCACGAGTTCGTACAAGCGTATCGACTTCCAGCGCCCATTGAACAGGTGAGCGCGTGGCTTTTCCGTGCCGCGCGCAACCGAATCGTCGACCGTTTTCGCAAGAAGAAGGAGCAGCCGCTGGCCGACCTGTCGGAGGTCGACGATGACGCGAACAGCGAGTATCGCCTCGACCTCGCGCTACCGGCGCATGATGCCGGCCCCGAAGCACTCTACGCTCGCACGCTCGTGCTCAAGGCCTTGCAGGATGCGCTCGACGAGTTGCCGACGAATCAGCGTGACGTCTTTATCGCACACGAGCTGGAGGGTCAGTCTTTCAAGGAGATGGCCGCGCAAAGCGGTGTCGCGCTCAATACGCTGCTCGCTCGCAAACGCTATGCGGTCCTGCATTTGCGTGCCCGGCTGCAGCCCATTTATGACGAATTGGATAACACCTAGAGGAATCGACAGATGAATTTCCGAATCAGATGTGCAGGCAAGGCGCTGCTCGTGTTGGTCGCGATCGGCGTGCTCGGATGGGTCGTCATGATGTTATGGAACTGGGTGATTCCGGCGCTCTTCGTCGGCGCCCGTACGATCGACTTCGCCCATGCGTTGGGCCTGCTCGTGTTGAGCCGCATCCTGTTCGGCGGATTCCGCGGACATCACGGCTGGCGCGGTCGACGCCACTGGCGCAAGTGGGAATCCATGACACCGGAGGAACGCGAGCATTTCCGGACCGCGTGGCGATCCCGCAACGACCGACCCACGGGAGAGTGACCGTGCGTGATGAATCAACGGGCGACTGCAAACAGCAGCCGGGGGTGATTGCGCCGGTCGTCGATCTGAAACGCTGCGAAGGCAAAGGCGATTGCGTCGCGGTTTGCCCCGAGCACGTGTTCGAGATCCGACGCATCGACCAGACCGATTTCCAGGGCCTCGATCTGATGCATCGCCTGAAGCTGCGCGTGCATGGAATGAAGGTCGCCTACACGCCGAATGCGTATGCCTGCCGGTCATGCGGACTTTGCGTGACGGCGTGTCCCGAACGCGCCATCACGCTCGCCCGAACGGCATAGCGCCATCCGTGTATCGCCGATATTGAACGACAGCCCAGTAACCCTGACGGGAGAAGCAGTCGTTGGATACATCGTCGACCGGATCAATCTCCTCAAGGAACGCATATGGCTTCACCTACCATCGCCCTTCTGCAACGGCTCCACGAAGAGAGCCGAACCGAAATCGTCGCCCGCGCCCGTGCGCAGTTCCAGGGATCGAATGAGGATTTCCTGTCGTTAGCCGAGGAATACGAAGCGATCGCCCCTCGTCTGCGGGGGCGGTTTCTCGAAACGTTCGGGCTGTCCAGCGACGACTTCGAGTCCTCGGAAGGCAGTCCGCTGTCGTTGGCGGTGTCCCCGGAAACGGGAAAATTTTTACGCAACATGGTGCTCTCGCAACGGCCGGCGAGAATCCTCGAACTCGGCAGTTCATGCGGCGTGTCCACGCTGTATTTCGCCGAAGCGCTGCGCACGTTGGGCCGTGGCCTGGTCGTCGCGACCGAACGCGATGCGCTCAAGTGTGCACATTTGCGCGCTCACGTCAGGACGGCAGGCCTGGACGCCTATGTCGACACGCGGGAAGGCGACGTATTCGAGACCGTTGCCGAACTGGACGGTACGTTCGACATGGTCTTTATCGACGTATGGGCCGATGCCTATCTGAAACTGTTCAAGCAGATCGAGCGCCTGCTGCGCCCGGGTTCTGTCGTACTTGCCGACAACATGTACACGGCCGAGGACGCTGTTCGACCGTATAAGCACTACCTCGACGACGACCCGCGGTATTCGACCACAACCCTCGACTTTGAATCGGGGGTCGAATTTACGGTCGTCGTTTCTTGAGTCGGGACGTCGTCGAAACGTTTGTACGGTGGGATCTCGGGATAAAGAACGACGCCATCGCTCGAAATTGCGCCGCGCAGATAATCAAGAACATCGTTCACCCGATACATCGCGAAGATCGGGTGCCCGGCGCTATCCGTTGCGGCGCTTTTGCCATTCATGGATCGCAGTAATTGAGCGCGCTTCCCAATCAGGAGGAAGGGGTGGCGCAGACCATTCGCGCATCAATGCCTTCTGGCGCATTGCGGTCGAGAGGTCGCACAGGTAACGGATGCCTTCGTGGGCGTAGCGCGTCGCCTGTTCAGGACTGAGTTCGGACGTCACGCTAAATGAGACAGCGCTGTGTTCAACCAGTACGTCCAGATATAGCTTCCCGTCCTCCTCCAACAGGAACCAACTCCACGGCTCTTCTGCAATTACGCGCATCGGCATCTCCTCACTGATGAACAGGCCGGCCTGTGTGGCTCCTGAAGACGGTACTACTTTGTCTGGGGGCAATAGCCGGAGGATGGATGTTTGAATGTGGGTTTCGGCCAGCGCCAGCCACGAGTGCGGGGCCAGCTCGATCGATTTGATCAGTGGCGCAGAGCTGTCGACCGCTCGAGAACAATGGAGACCCGAGTCGACGCTTCGGCGCTTCGGCGCTTCGGCGCTTCGGCCCCAGCCAGATTGATGTGGAGCGCAGCGAAACGCACCTAAAGACTTGCGTGGCGACGGTGCCGCGGATCGCTCGAGAACGGCAGGTGCCTGGATCGACGCATTCGGTGCCCCAGTTCCAGCCGGACCGCCCGTCCCGATCCTTAGTGCATTTCCGCCGCCGAAATGCAAAAACCCCCGCCTTTCGGGCAGGGGTTCTTGGCTTAGGGAGCCTGACGATTACCTACTTTCACACGGGAATCCGCACTATCATCGGCGTAGAGTCGTTTCACGGTCCTGTTCGGGATGGGAAGGGGTGGGACCGACTCGCTATGGTCATCAGGCAA
>NZ_JAAGPE010000618.1:0-1911 GCF_017104605.1 Burkholderia sp. Ac-20384
CCACCAGCTCGATCACGTCGCTGTCGACCGGCCTTTCGTCGACCAACAGCTCGGTCACATCGCTGTCGACTTCCACGTCGACCGGTCTGTCGTCGGCCACCAGTTCGATCACGTCGCTCTCGACCGGCCTCTCGTCGACCAACAGTTCGGTGACGTCGTTGTCGACTTCCACGTCGACCGGTTTGTCGTCGGCCACCAGCTCGATCACGTCGCTGTCGACCGGCCTTTCGTCGACCAACAGCTCGGTCACATCGCTGTCGACTTCCACGTCGACCGGTCTGTCGTCGGCCACCAGTTCGATCACGTCGCTCTCGACCGGCCTCTCGTCGACCAACAGTTCGGTGACGTCGTTGTCGACTTCCACGTCGACCGGTTTGTCGTCGGCCACCAGCTCGATCGGCTCACTGTCGACCGGCCTGAGCACGATTACGACCAAGACGAACAACCTTGGCAACAGCACGGCGTCGGCACTCGGCGGCGGCTCCACGTACGACCCGACGACCGGCACGGTTTCCGCGCCGGCGTACACGACCTACAACGCGAACGGCACGACGTCGACTGCCAACAGCGTCGGCTCGGCGATCAACAACATCAACAGCCAGGGCATCAAGTACTTCCACGCGAACTCGACCGGCCCGGACAGCACCGCGACCGGCACCGACGCCGTCGCGATCGGCACCGGCGCAGTCGCCGGCACCAACAATTCGGTGGCGCTCGGCGCCAATTCGCAGACCGGACCGGCCGTTGGCACGAGCAGCGCGACCGTCGGCGGCGTCACGTTCGGCGGATTCGCAGGCACCACGCCGGTCGGCACCGTTAGCGTCGGCACCGCAGGCAACGAGCGACAAATCACCAACGTCGCCGCTGGCCAGGTAACGCAGACCAGTACCGACGCGATCAACGGCAGCCAGCTGTATTCGGTCGCCCAACAGGTTGGTACCGCAACGAGCGCCATTTCGTCGCTGTCGACGGGCTTGAGCTCGACCAACAGTTCAGTGACCTCGCTGTCGACTTCGGCGTCGACGGGGCTGTCGTCGGCCAATAGCTCGATCACCTCGTTGTCGACCTCCACGTCGACGGGTCTGTCGTCGGCTAACAGCTCGATCGATTCGCTTTCAACCTCGACCTCGACGGGTCTGTCGTCGGCGAACAGCTCGATCACGTCTCTGTCGACCTCGACGTCGACGGGTTTGTCGTCGGCGAATAGCTCGATCACGTCGCTGTCCACGTCGACCTCGACCGGTCTGTCGTCGGCGAATAGCTCGATCACTTCGCTGTCCACGTCGACCTCGACCGGCCTGTCGTCGGCCAACAGCTCGATCACGTCGTTGTCGACCTCGACGTCGACCGGCCTCTCGTCGGCCAACAGCTCGATCACGTCGTTGTCGACCTCGACGTCGACCGGCCTGTCGTCGGCGAACAGCTCGATCGATTCGCTGTCGACTTCGACGTCGACGGGCCTGTCGTCGGCCAACAGCTCGATCACGTCGCTGTCGACTTCGACGTCGACGGGCCTGTCGTCGGCTAACAGCTCGATCGATTCGCTTTCAACCTCGACCTCGACGGGTCTGTCGTCGGCGAACAGCTCGATCACGTCGTTGTCGACCTCGACGTCGACTGGTCTCTCGTCGGCTACTAGCTCGATCGGTTCACTGTCGACCGGCCTCTCGTCGGCGAACAGCTCGATCGATTCGCTGTCGACTTCGACGTCGACGGGCCTGTCGTCGGCGAACAGCTCGATCACGTCGCTGTCGACTTCGACCTCGACCGGCCTGTCGTCGGCCAACAGCTCGATCGATTCGCTTTCAACCTCGACCTCGACGGGTCTGTCGTCGGCGAACAGCTCGATCACGTCGTTGTCGACCTCGACGTCGACTGGTCTCTCGTCGGCTACTAGCTCGATCGGTTCAC
>NZ_JAAGPE010000619.1:0-1600 GCF_017104605.1 Burkholderia sp. Ac-20384
CCCGCTGCGGATCGGCCTCGTGCTCGACCCGATGCTCGCACCGGCACTCGCCGACGACACGCGCGCGGCGCTCGACGACGCGGCCGCGCTGCTCGAATCGCTCGGCCACCATGTCGAGCCGGCGACGATATTGAGGCCGGTGAACCGCGCGAACGCGTCGAACGCGGCCGCGAGCCCCGCACCCTGCAGATTCAGCGAGATTCGCCGCGTGTCGTCCGCATCGCCCGGTTGCCGTGCCCCAGCGTCGCCCATCCGGGCCGGCGGCGCCAGCGGGATCGGCGGCCCCTCCAGCCCGGGTGCCGCGATGGCGGCCTCCGCCTGAAGCGCCGCGCGACCCGCGTGGTCGAACGGCGGCGGGCCGGCCTCCGTCGAGACGGTGTGATCCGCACCGTCCACCGCGCCTTGTGGCAACGGCACGCCCGGCACCTGCGTCTCCAACGCTGGAGCAGGCCAGACGGCCGGCAGCGGCGGCAATGACGCGCTTGCACTGGCCGCGGTCAATCCGGCCCAAACGGCGAGCAACCGACATCCGGGCTTCATCATGGCCGCCTCCCGTCGTTCAGGGTGACGCGGTACGCGCCGTCCGCCGTCGCGAGCGTCACGGCGACGGAGTCGACTCGCACCACCCGCGCGGCCCCGAGGGCTTCGCCGGGTACCACGGCCGTGAACGCGCCGTCACCATCGTCGAACAGCGCGAGACCGGCATGCCCGTCGCGGAACGTGCCGGCCAGGCGGGCAGCCGCCCCCTCCGCTTCCGACGAACCAGCCTCGCCGAACGGATCGGCGCCGGGCGCGCCAGCCAGAACCGACGCCTCCCCGCCCGTGGACGTTGGCGCCGGCAACCCCGGAAACACGTCGACGGACAGTTCCACGCGCGCGGCCTCCTTGCCCCGTTCGACGCGCAGCGCGGACGGCACAGCCAGCACCGGGAAACGCGCCAGCCCGCCGACCATCTGCAGCAACGCGCGAAAGCCGCCGTCCGCGACGATGCGCACCGCGCGCCGGTCGTCCGGTGCCGCACCATCGGCGCGCAACGGTTCGATCGATACGTCGCGCAGCCCGCTCGACGCGGCGCGATCCGCCAGTTCCAGCATCAACGCGGCCCATTCCGGCGCACGCGGCGAGCGATCGCCGTGTGCCGCCGCCGGCTGCCCGTCACGTTGCCGGGCCGCAGCCGTCAGAACACGCTGTGCGTCCGCCTCACGCGTCTGCGCCGCCGCCAGCAACGCGCGGCTGTACGCAAGCCCGCTCCAGTCGGCGGTATTTGCCAGATGAATGCCGCCCGCCAGCACGGCCGCGAACGCGAGCGCGCAGCCTGCGATGTGTGCAGTCGCCGGCGACACGCGCCGCATGCCACCCCGCCATGCGGCGCCGCGCGGTGCGGATCGATGCACGAGCGCCGCCGTCATGCACCACCTCCCGATGCATTCCGAGGCGCCATCGCGTCGAGCCAGCGCAGCTGGACCGAGAACCGGAACGGCATCCCGCCTGTCACGACCGGCGCATCCGAAGCAGGCTTCAATGCATCGATATCGATCCGCCAGCCACGCTGCTCGCGCGCCATCCCCGCGAGCCATCGCGCGGCCGCCCGGTAGCTCGC
>NZ_JAAGPE010000620.1:0-244 GCF_017104605.1 Burkholderia sp. Ac-20384
CCGCTTGAAAAAAAAAAAAAAAAAAAAAAAACAACACGTAGAATGAGGAACCAGGCGCTATACACACACCCAGTCCGCCCATACACGCTCCGAACGGCACCGCAGTCGCCACCTCCCGTCTGCCAGACAGACGGAACCGGGACGGGTCCAGACAACGCGCCCACTCCCCCGCATGCACGCCTGAACACCGTACGCAAACGTGTGACTCCAAGACGACAACCAACACGCACCTCAACCACGCAGA
>NZ_JAAGPE010000621.1:0-1413 GCF_017104605.1 Burkholderia sp. Ac-20384
TCGCGCTCGGCCGACCCGCGCCAGGCGGTCGACGCGCTCGCCGCCCGCGTGGATGGCACGCGCGACCGGCTCGTCGAGCTGCTGCTCACGAACCTGTCGGCCGACGACACCGCATTCCTGACCCGCACGAGCGTCGCCGATCGCCTGCATCCGTCGCTGTGCGCCGCGCTGCTCGACGACGCGGACGCGCCCGACCGCCTCGCGCGGCTCGCACGCGACACGCCGCTGTTCATTGCGTCGGACGATTCGGACTGGTGCCGGCTGCATCCGCTCGTGCGCGACACGCTGCGCGACCGCCTGGCCGCGGGCCCGGAAGCCGAGCGCAGCGCGCTGCATGCGCGTGCGGCTGCCTGGCTCCACGCGCACGGAATGACGGAGGAAGCCGCCCGCCACGCGTATGCCGCTGGCCAGTTCGAGGTGGCGTACGCGCTCGCGCAGCGCTGCCTCGAGGATGCGATCAAGCAGGGCCGCATCAACGACGTACTCGACTGGCTCGCGCTGTTGCCCGATGCGGAGCTCGACAAGCGTCCGACGCTACGCGTCGCGGTGGCGTGGGCGCTGGCGCTCGGCGAACGCCATGTCGAGGCGCGGCGCCAGATCGCGGGCATCCTCGCGGATCCCGGCACGCCCGCGGCGATGCGCTACGAATGCGCGCTGATCCTCAGCGCGGCCGCGTATTACGCCGACGAAATCGACCGCTTCGTCGAGCTGTTCGAACCGTGGGCCGACTTCACGCCGCCGGCGGCGACGTGGCTCGCGCAAATGCACGCGAACCGGCTGTCGGCGCGCGCGATCATCGTCGGCGAACCCGCGCAAGCGCGCCGCTTCCAGCACGCGGCGCCGCGCGGCGAGACGGCGGCCGGGTTCGGCTATGTCGCGCGCTGGGGCGAGCTGATCACGGGCCTGAGCTACCTGCGCGAGGGCCAGGTCCGGCTGGCCGACGACGCGCTGTCGCCGGCGCTCGCGCGTGCGGAAGCCGATCTCGGGCGCCGCCATCCGCTCACCTGCATGCTCGCGGCGATGTGCGCGGCGCTCGCGTACGAGGCCGACCGCGTCGACCAGGCGGCCGCGTTGCTCGCGAATCGCCTCGACGTGCTCGAACATGCGGGCACGCCCGATACCGTGCTGCTCGGCTATCGCACCGCTGCGCGCATCGCGCTGCTGCGCGGCGTCGAGCACCGTGCGATCGACCTGCTCGAAGCGCTCGACGCGATGGGCGTCGCGCGGCGCCTGCCGCGCCTGTCGGTCGCGAGTCTCGCCGAACAGGTGCGCATACATGCGGCACGCTATCGCGAGGCGACCTGCCACGCGCTCGTCGATCGGATCGATGCGATCGCCGCGGCCGAGTTTCCGTCGCACGGGCCGCTGTGGCGGCGGCCCGTCGTGCTGCTGCAGGCGACCGCGCACGCGGGC
>NZ_JAAGPE010000622.1:0-238 GCF_017104605.1 Burkholderia sp. Ac-20384
GAAAAAAAAAAACACCTAATCATAATTTTTACACAGATTTTCTCGATATGGCGATTAAATTTTCTGACAAGCGTATTAATTGTCTGACATCTATTCTATTTAAGTCAAGTCCATGACCATCGTTACACGGTCATTCTTCTATTGTTTTTGTATCGATTTAATTCTAGGCTCTTTACATGCTAGGTTTGATTACTGAACCTTTTCTCGAGTTGTTCTCATATATTTATTTTTAAAAAAC
>NZ_JAAGPE010000623.1:0-1534 GCF_017104605.1 Burkholderia sp. Ac-20384
CCGCGTGCGGCGCCGGAAACGCATGCCGGCGCGCACGCCACGCGCCGACCCAGGCCGCCGCCAGCAGCGCGACGAGCACCCACGGAATCGCACCGGCGCCCGTTGCACCGAGCAGCATCCCGCCCGCGATGCCGCCGCCTGCGATCGCGAGATTCCACACCGTCACGAGCATCGACTGCGCGACGTCGGCCGCCTCCCCTGCCGCGTTCGCGGTGGCCGTCTGGAACAGCGTCGGCGCGCCGCCGAACGCGAGCCCCCACAGCGCGACGCCCGCATAGACGATCGCCATTCCGGAACCGGCGCCGAGCATCGCCGCCGCGATCGCGAACAACGCGATGCTGACGAGCGTCAGACGGCGCTGCGCAGCGCCGATCCAGGCACCCGTCAGCGCGATGCCGACCAGCGACGCGATCCCGAACACGAGCAGCACCGCATCGACCTGCGCGCCCATCCGCACGCCCGCGAGAAAGGGCGCGACGTACGTGTACAGCATGTTGTGCGCGAGCACGTACGCAAACATCACGGTCAGCACCGGCCGCACGCCTGGCAGCGTCATCACGCCGAGCACCGGCTCGCGCGCGCCGGCCTGTTGCCCCGGATAGTCGGGCACGCGCCAGCGGATCCAGCCGATCAGCACGAGCGCCGCGAGCGTGATGCCCGCGAACGCGATGCGCCATCCGAATGCCGCCCCTAGCGCGGTGCCGGCCGGAATGCCGATCGACATCGCGACCGGCGCGCCGAGCATCGCGACCGCGATCGCGCGGCCGCGCAGCGACGCATCGACCATCCGGCTCGCATAGCCGGCCAGCAGCGCCCACAGCAGCCCGGCCGCCATCCCCGCGACGAAACGCGCGGCAAGCGTGAGCGCGTAGTACGGCGACACCGCCGTCAGCGCATTCGACACGACGAAGCCGGCCAGCGCCGCGAGCAGCAGGCTGCGCCGGCGCATCGCGCGCGTCGCGGCGACGAGCGGAATCGCCGCGACGATCGAGCCGAGTGCATACACGGTCACGAGCTGGCCGATCAGCGCCTCGGTCACGCGCAGGTCGACGCTCATCAGCGGCAGCAGGCCGGCCGGCAACGCTTCGGTGAGGATCGTGATGAAGCCGGCCGTCGCGAGCGCCAGCAGGTTCGCAACCGGCAGGCGCGTGCCGGCCTGCACCGGTCGAACGGCCAGCTCGTCATCGATCGACGTGCAATCGCTCATGCCGCGCTCCCGGTTTCGACGCCGTAGACCGCATCGCGCACACAGGTCACGATCCGCCCATTGAGGCCCTCGTACAGCGTGTTGGACAGCGCGACGACCGTCAGCCCGGCCGCGCGGTCGACGAACCACGTATGCCCATACGCGCCGCCGCCGCGCCAGGTGCCGACCGACTCCGGCGACTGCGCGGCCACCGGGTCGCGCAGCACCGAAAAGCCGAGCCCGAAGCCGAAACCCGGCGCATCCCGCAGGTCGTGCGCACCCGGCTGCGCGCGCGCCATCTCGTCGGTCCATGCGCGCCCAAGCCAGCCGTCACGGCCCGTGCGCAGC
>NZ_JAAGPE010000624.1:0-1664 GCF_017104605.1 Burkholderia sp. Ac-20384
TAACGGCCGCCGGCGCATCGCGGCGCAGCAGGCATGCCTGCGCGATCACCGCGAGCCGTTGCGCGAACACGCGGCCCGATGCCTCGAGCGTGTCGGCTGGCGCCGTGAGCATCGCGCGCAGCGCATCGAGCGCCGCGCGGATGCGCGGTTCGCCCGCGCCGAGATCGGCGAGTTCGGCGAACAGTGCCTCTGCTGCGTCGGGCTCGCGCGATATCGCGCGCAACACGTCGAGACACATCACGTTGCCCGAGCCTTCCCAGATCGAGTTGACGGGGGCCTCGCGGAACAGCCGCGCGATCGGGCCGTCGTCGACGTAGCCGTTGCCGCCGAACACTTCCATCACCTCGCCGGTCAGCTCGACCGCGCGCTTGCATACCCAGAATTTCGCGGCGGGCGTGACGATCCGCTTCCATGCGCGTTCGCGCGGCGAGTCGTCGCGCTCGAACGCGTCGACGAGACGCATCGAGAGGGACAGCGCCGCTTCGCTTTCGAGCGCGAGATCGGCGAGCACGGTGCGCATCAGCGGCTGCTCGGCGAGCGCGCGCCCGAATGCATGGCGCTGGCGCGTGTACGCGATCGCCTGCACGACGCCCTGGCGCAGCATCGCCGCGCTGCCGAGCACGCAGTTCAGCCGCGTGTAGGTGGCCATCTCGATGATGGTCGGAATGCCGCGGCCTTCGTCGCCGAGCATGATGCCCCACGCGTCGTTCAGCTCGATCTCGCTGCTCGAGTTGCTGCGGTTGCCGACCTTGTCCTTCAGCCGCTGGATCTCGACCGCGTTCTTCGTGCCGTCCGGCCGCCAGCGCGGCACGTAGAAGCACGACGGGCTGCCGGCCTCGGTGCGCGCGACGACCAGGTGCGCGTCGCACATCGGTGCGGAGAAAAACCACTTGTGGCCGCGCAGCCGGTATTCGCCGCCGCGTCCGCCCGCGCCGACGGCGGTCGCGAGCGTCGTATTCGCGCGCACGTCGGAGCCGCCCTGTTTCTCGGTCATGCCCATGCCGAACCAGATCGAGCGTTTTTCAGCGACCGGCACGTCGCGCGGATCGTAATCGTTGCTGTAGAGCTTGTCGCGCAGCAGTGCCCACAGCGCGGGCTCCTTCTGCAGCACGGGGATCGCGGCCTGCGTCATCGTCGCCGGGCACAGCGTGCCGGCCTCGATCTGGCCATGCAGGTAGAAGCCGGCCGCGGTCGCGGCCCAGCGGCCGCGGCGCGACTCGCGGAAGGCGAGCGACACGAAGCCTTCATGGCGGTACTGGCCGAGGAGTGCGTGCCAGGCGGGGTGGAAATCGACGCGGTCGATGCGCCGGCCGCGCCGGTCGAAGGTGTGCAGTTCCGGTGTGTGGTGGTTCGCGTCGTCGGCGAGCCGCGCAGTGTCGGCGCTGCCGAGCCGCGCGCCGTACGCGTCGAGCTGCGGCACGGCCCAGTCGGCGCCCGCGCGGATGAGCGCGTCGCGCAGCGCGATGTCCGTCGCGAAGAGGTTATAGTCGACCAGTTCGTCGAACTGGTTCGTGACGGCGTGAGTCGATTCGGTCATCGAGGTTGTCTCCGGTCTCATGCTTCGCGGGCGGCCGGCGCCATGCCGCATGGATGGCGCTTCGGCGCCGGTTCCGGCCCCCGGTAAACCGCATTCCCTGCTGATTTCAGAGTAGCAAATATGCCGC
>NZ_JAAGPE010000625.1:0-1659 GCF_017104605.1 Burkholderia sp. Ac-20384
CGACGGTCGACATGCCGGGCGGCGAAATCGTTCGCCATACGCTGATTCACGCCGTTGTCGCATCGCATCGCCACGTGTTCGGCGTGTTCGTCTGGTACGTGCTGCCGAGCGGCCCGGCCGGCGCCGTCGCTCGCACCGGTCGCCGAAAGCGCCGCGCCCACGCTGGAAGATGCGCAGGCGCTGGCGAATGCCGGCGCGTTCGACGAGGCCGAGCGCGTGCTCGCGCAGTTCTCGGCGCGCGTCGGGCCGCATGCCGATGCGTTCTACCTGAACGGGCTGATCGCGGATGCGCGCGGACGCGCCACGGAAGCCGGCGACTTCTACCGGAAGGCGCTGTACCTGCGGCCCACGCACCACGAAGCGCTGACCCATCTCGCGACGCTGCTCGACGTCGGCGGCGATCGTGCGGGCGCGCAATGGCTGCTCGAGCGCGCACGGCGCTCGGCCGGCTGACAAGACTACGGGTTGGGAACCGACACCGCGATGACCAGAGGACTTCATGAACCGCGCCGCCGCTGCCTTTGACGAGACGACGATCGACGTCGACGATTGCTGGAACCGGATCGGCACGCGTGGCGACCGCACCTGCGAGCGGCTGAACGACTGCCTGCGCTGCCTGAACTGCTCCGTGTACGCGTATCACGCGGCGAAGCTGCTCGAGCGTCCGCTGGACGGCGCCGAGATGGCCGACACCACGCGCCGGATGAGCGCGACCGGTGCGCCGCACGTGCACGACGCCGATGCCGATACGCACCACGCGGCGCTGGCGTTCCGCGTGGCCGACGAATGGCTCGCGCTGCCGATCGGCGTGCTGCGCGAGATCGCCGGCACGCGGCCGATCCATTCGCTGCCGCATCGCCGCAATTCGGCTGTGCGCGGCGTGGTCAACATCCGCGGCACGCTGCGCATCGCGATCTCGATCGGCGCGCTGCTCGGCCTCGATGCGGGCAAGGGCGGCAGCGGCGGTGACGATGGCCGCTTCACGCGGCTGCTGGTGGCGGCGCACCAGGGCGAGCCGGTGGTGTTTCCGGTCGACGAAGTCGAGGGCGTGCTGCGCTTCGGCGCGTCCGACTGGGTGCCCGTGCCGGCGACGGTCGGGCGCGCGAGCGCCGGCCTGTCGCGCGGCGTGCTGTCGTGGCGCGGCAAGTCGGTGGGCCTGCTCGACGACGACCGCCTGTTCGACGCAGTCACACGGAGCATGCGATGAGCGGCGATGACGACCTGAGCCACCTGTCGCTGCTCGAGCTGTATCGCGAGGAGACGCGCACGCAGACCCAGGCGCTGTCCGAGCGGTTGCTCGCGCTCGAATCGGGCGAGCCCGATTCCGTCGCGCTCGAGGCATGCATGCGCGCCGCGCATTCGCTGAAGGGCGCCGCGCGCATCGTCGGCGTGCCGCTCGGCGTCGATATCGCGGGGCGGATGGAAGAGTGCTTCGTCGCCGCGCAGGCCGGCACGATCGCGCTGACGGCCACGCACGTCGACGTGCTGCTGGCGGGCGTCGATCTGCTGGTGCGCGTCGGCGATCCGCAGGGGCAACCCGTGACGCCGACGGAGATCGACGTGTTCGCGGCGGCGCTGACCGGCGCCGACGGCGCGCAGACGATGCAGGCGCCGTCCGCCGTCCCGCCGCCGATGCCGCCGTCGGTCGTACCGTATCGC
>NZ_JAAGPE010000626.1:0-1758 GCF_017104605.1 Burkholderia sp. Ac-20384
GGCCGCTGCGGGGCGGCCCGGGCGAGCGGGCCGCGCGCAGGCCGGTCGAGACCGGCCGGTCAGCCCACGAGCTTGCGGCGATGGCGCCAGAGGCTCGCGACGACCGCGATCAGGATCACGGCGAAGCCGATCAGCGACCAGCCGGGCAGCAGGATGCCGAAGATCGGCGGATAGACGGTTTCGCACAGCCCGGCGACCTTGAACATGCCGGGGAACCACTGCGCGGGCGGCAGGCTGTCGACGATAGGCTGCAGCGTGTCGAAGCCGCAGCTGAAGCCCGGATTCATCTGGATCGTCAGGTGCCGTGCGGCCGTACCGACGCCGCCGGCCGCGGCGATCGCGATCAGCAGCTCGAGCACCCAGACGCCGCGCCAGTTGCGGATCCCGGCGGCCAGGAACGCGAAGATCCCGATCGCGCAGAAGAAGTAGCGCTGGATGATGCAGAGCGGGCACGGATCTTCGTTCTTCACGTACTGCAGGTACAGCGCACCGGCCAGCAGGGCGATGCACACCCATCCGAGCAGCATCAGCAGGCGGCGTTCGCGGCGGATGGCGAGCGTGTAGTCGTTCATGTCGGCGGGGTTCCTCGTGGGTCGGTCCGGAAAACAATCGCGCGATTTTAGCGCGAACGGTCTGGCACGAAACTGACAGCGCGCGTGCGGCAACCTGCCGCACCGCGCGTCCTGCCCGCCGGCGGTCGGCTGGCTGCGCTCAGCGGATCGTGTTCAGCACGGCCTCGACTGCCTGGCCGATCGCGAGCAGTGCGTCGTCGCGATGCGGTGCGGCCGCGAGCATCAGCCCGACCGGCGCCGCGTCGCGCGGATGGCAGGGCAGCGACAGCGCGCACGCGTCGAGGAAGTTGAACGCGCTCGGGTTGCGCAGGATCAGCGCGTTGGTGCGCGTGAACGCGGCGTCGTCCGTTTCGAGTTCGGCGATGCGCGGCGGCACGACCGGCACCGTCGGCGCGACGAGTGCATCGAAGCGCGACCAGACCGTGTGCGCAGCTTCGTCGAGCATCGCCGTGCGTGCGGCGAGCAGGTCGAGATAGTCGGCCGCGGTCGCGGGTTCGCCCTTCAGGATCCGCGTGAGCACGCGCGGGTCGTACTGGTCGCGGTGCTTGGCGAGCAGCGGGCGATGCCACGCGTAGGCCTCGATCGGCGAAAAGCCGAAGCGGTTGACGTCCGGCAGCCGGTCGAGCGCCGGGAAACGCACTTCGGTGACGATCGCGCCGGCCGCTTCGAGATGCTTGAGGGCGGCGTCGAGTGCGGCCGCGACGTCGGCATCGACACCGTCCGTCACATAGTTCGTCAGCACGCCGAGCCGCACGCCTTCGAGCGGCCGGGCGGCCGGCACGTGCGGTTCGAGGCCCGCGAGCATCCGGTCGACGAGCGCGCAGCACGCGACCGTCAGGCCGATCGGGCCGAACGAGTCGAGCGTCGTCGACAGCGGCACGCCGCCTTGTGTCGGGATCCGGCTGGCGGTCGGCTTGAAGCCCGTCAGCCCGCACAGCGCGGCCGGAATGCGGATCGAGCCGCCGGTGTCGGTGCCGAGCGCGACGGCGGCCATCCCGTCGGCGACGGACGCGGCCGCGCCGGACGACGAGCCGCCGGAGATCCGCGCGTCGCCCGGCACGTCGCGGTGGTACGGCGAGCGCGGATGGCCGAAGTGCGGATTCAGCCCGAGCCCCGAGAACGCGAACTCGCTCATGTTGGTGCGGCCGACCAGCACCGCGCCCGCGCGCTTGAGCCGCGCGACGGC
>NZ_JAAGPE010000627.1:0-1440 GCF_017104605.1 Burkholderia sp. Ac-20384
TGTCGGAGGAGGTGGGGGCGTTCATGGCGCCTATTGTAGCGACAGGGGGCGATGGCGCGCGTCGGGCGACGCGCGCGACCGGGGAGGGCGGCGCGCGGCCGCCCGCATGCGAGCGGCGCCGCGGCGCCGCACCGCTCAATGCTTTTCCATCCGCTCCAGCGCCTTGATGTCTTCCTCGGACGTCATTTCGCAGGCCAGCAGCGTCTTGCCCTTCAGCGCCGGGCCCTGGCGAGCCGACACGAGGATCAGCGCACCGCCCGGGCCGCGGACCGTCAGCCGGCGCGAATAGCCGACGGACGACGCGCCCAGCAGGTGGCCCTTCTCGGGGGTGAGCTGGTAGCGTTTCGCGAGCTGGTCGGCGACTTCGCCGTCCACCAGCACGCCGATTCCGGTACTGACGAACACGACCTGCTGCGTCGTGAAGCCGTCGCGGTGGATCGGCTCCGGCAGGCGATAGACCGCGGCACCCAGCATCGACTCGTCCGGTTTCGGATCGGCCGCCTTGGCGGTGTTGTAGATCGAGTCCATCAGGTCCGACGTGAACGGCGGCTTGCAAAGCGCGGCATTGAAGATGTCGGGCTGGGCGGGCGGTGCGGCGAGTGCGGTGAGCGGCGCGCCGGCAATGACAAGGGCGCCGACGGCAGCGGCACCAAGCCTGGAAAGGCGATGGGACATGGATGCAGTTCTCTCAGGTTTTATTGTGAGGCTGCATGGTAATGCATTGCCGCGCGCCGAACGATCGGCGGGGAGCGGCCGGATGGCGGCAAGGCAACCGGCGTGCGCGCCCGCGCCCCGCGATCGATTCCGTTGCGGGATGATCGATGCGCGGGGTGGCGGGGCACGCGCGTCATGCAGCCGGCGGGGTGCCGGTTCGAGCGCGTGCGCTTGCTCGCGGACGAACCGTTACGGCGCGACGACCGGGTGCTTCAGCGCATGCGCGGTCTCGATCCACTGCGCGTGGAATTCGTCCGCGTCGGGCTTGAGCCCGAGCTCGCCGTTGCGATAGGCCATTGCGAGCGTCTGCACGGCTTCCGGCAGCTCGTGCTCGGCGGCGCGGCGATACAGCGCCAGCGCGCGCGCCTCGTCGCGCGGCACGCCGCTGCCGTCCCGGTACGCGTTCGCGAGCATGAAGTCCGCGGCCGGGATGTCCGCGCGCGACGCGACGTCGAACCAGTGCGCGGCCTGAACGGGATCGGCGGCGACGCCATAACCGCTGCGGTAGATCAGCCCGAGGTAATACGCAGCGGCCGGGTCGCCCTGCGCGGCCGCTTCGCCGAGCAGCGTGCGGGCACGTGCGTAGTCCTTCGGCATGTCGCTGCTGCCGAGCAGCAACGCCTTGCCGAGCGCGAGCTGCGCACGCCGGGCGGCCGGCGCGTCGGCCTTGCTGTCTGCCGTCGCGGCCGTTTCCAGCCAGCCGCGCCCTTCGTCGCGCAGCCCCGG
>NZ_JAAGPE010000628.1:0-1788 GCF_017104605.1 Burkholderia sp. Ac-20384
TTCGGTATCGCGATGCTGCCTGCTTGCGCATGCGCACAGAGCAGCGTCACTCTTTACGGAACGCTGGATGTCGGTCTTCTGTTCACGAACAAGACGCTGGGTTCGACGGCCCAAGGCAACGCGGGCACGCTGGTTCTGGCAAAGCTTGGCCTTCTCGACAACGTTCCGGCCTGCACGGACCTCACAACCAAACCCTGGGTCGTCGAGGCGGGCGTCGAAGTCCTCAATCAGCCATTCTTCGCTCAAGGCAATGTCGCAACCGCAGGTGGCTGCTTTGCTTCGCAGTATCTGGCCGCGTGGATCATTGCGCGCCTGGAGGGCGAGGAAGCCGCACGAAGCGCACTGCACTACGTGGCGCCGGTCGGGGAGAAGGACGAATACGTAGCTCGTGCGCTGACGAACATCACGCCTTACCTGTCGTAGCGCAAAAAAAGATGGCGCTGCCTCCATCGCCGTGAGCTGGGTTCAGCAGTAACGATGGATTCCCGGCCCCGGCCTCCCCGGGGTGCTCGGTTGCCACGTCGTTTGGTTGCTGTGTGGAAGCGGGGGCGAGAATGTTCGATGACTCATTCAGACAGAGCCATTCGGTGCCCCCGGTTTGCAACGGATCGGACTCCACCAGCCAGTTCGTCTTGCAAAGACGGCAGCGATACTGCCGCACGACAATTGCCGGTCGACCTAGCGGCCGCAATTTCGTTGGCTTGTGCAATTCCACCAGTCCGCGATGTGCGACAGGATCGGACATCAGGTGCATGTTCGTGCAGGCTTCGCAAGGCATGGGTGTCAGCCTTTCAGGAGCGCGTCGGCCTGGTGAAGCACATCTTCGCTCATGGTTCAAAGTGTCCGCTGATTGCAACGTGATCGGCAGTGCGTCCGTCCGACATTCAAATCAGGCACGCTCGCCATCACGGTGCGCGTCGATCGTCGGTCATGACGGACCTTCTGGCAGGTCATCGAAGGGACGTCCTCCTTCGCTGCGAGGCTAAGGCAGGCGATTGCGTGTCCCATCCGGAGTACTCAGTTTGCAACCGGCTTACCGGAGGCATCCTTGACCTTCGCTTTCCATTGCTTGCGAATTTCGGCCACCACGGAATCGGGAAGCGAGATGTAGTCCAGATCCGTGGCGGCCTGATTGCCGTTGTGAAATGCCCAGTCGAAGAACTTGAGCGTTTCCGCACCTTGTGCCGGCTTCTCTTGCGTTGCGTGCAGCAGCACGAACGTCGCGCCGACGACCGGCCACGCGTCCTTGCCGGGCTCGTCCGTCAGGATCTGGTAGAACGACTTCGACCAGTTCGCGCCTGCAGCAGCGGCCTTGAACGTTTCCGTCTTCGGTTCGACCACCGTGCCCGTCGAGTTTTTCAGCGCGGTGTAGACCATGTTGTTCTTCTTCGCATACGCCCATTCGACGTAGCCGATCGCGCCCGGCAGGCGCTGCACGAACGCTGCAACGCCGTCATTGCCCTTGCCGCCGGTGCCCGTCGGCCAGTTGACCGTCGTGCCTTCGCCGACCTTCGACTTCCATGTGCCGTTCACCTTCGACAGGTAGTTCGTCCAGATGAAGCTCGTGCCCGAACCGTCGGCGCGGCGAACCACGGCGATGTCCGTATCCGATAGCTTGACCTTCGGGTTCAGTGCGGTGATGGCGGGGTCGTTCCACTTCGTGATCTTGCCGAGGTAGATGTCGCCGAGCACCGGGCCCGACAGCGTCAGTTCACCGGCCTTCACGCCCGGCACGTTGATGACCGGCACCACGCCGCCGACCACCGTCGGGAACTGGAACAGGCCTTC
>NZ_JAAGPE010000629.1:0-1781 GCF_017104605.1 Burkholderia sp. Ac-20384
ACGCCCCCGTCAAGGACATGCTGTTCGTGCTGAAGGAACTGGCCGGCATCGACGCCGTTGCGCAGTTGCCGGGCTTCGAGGATGCCGGTTACGACACGGCGCAGGCCGTGCTCGACGAGTCCGCGAAGTTCTGCGGCGAGGTGCTGGCCCCGCTGAACGTCGAAGGCGACCGCAACCCGAGCAGCTGGAAGGACGGCGTCGTGACCGCAACGCCCGGCTTCGGCGAAGCGTTCCGCCAGTTCGTCGAAGGCGGCTGGCAGGGGCTGCAGCATCCGTCCGAATACGACGGCCAGGGGCTGCCGAAGCTGATCGCGACGCCGTGCATCGAGATGCTGAACGCGTCGAACCTGTCGTTCGCGCTGTGTCCGCTGCTGACCGACGGCGCGATCGAGGCGCTGCTGACGGCTGGCACCGACGAGCAGAAGCAGCGCTACGTGCCGAAGCTGATCTCCGGCGAATGGACCGGCACGATGAACCTGACCGAGCCGCAGGCCGGCTCCGATCTCGCGCTGGTGCGCTCGCGCGCCGAGCCGCAGGGCGACGGCACGTACAAGGTGTTCGGCACGAAGATCTTCATCACGTGGGGCGAGCACGACATGGCGGACAACATCGTCCACCTGGTGCTGGCGCGCACGCCGAACGCGCCGGAAGGCGTGAAGGGCATCTCGCTGTTCATCGTGCCGAAGTTCATGGTCAACGAAGACGGCTCGCTGGGCGCGCGCAACGACGTGCACTGCGTGTCGATCGAGCACAAGCTCGGGATCAAGGCGAGCCCGACGGCGGTGCTGCAGTATGGCGATCACGGTGGCGCGATCGGCTACCTGGTCGGCGAGGAAAACCGCGGCCTCGAATACATGTTCATCATGATGAACGCGGCGCGCTTCGGCGTCGGCATGCAGGGGATCGGCGTGGCCGATCGCGCGTACCAGAAGGCCGCGGAATTCGCGAAGGAGCGCGTGCAGAGCCGCCCGGTCGATGGTTCGGCCAAGCAGTCGGTGACGATCATCCATCACCCGGACGTGCGCCGCATGCTCGGCACGATGCGCGCGCTGACCGAAGGCGCGCGGGCGCTGGCCTACGTGGCCGCCGCGCACAGCGACATTGCCCACCGCCATTCGGACGAGGCGACGCGGGCGCGTCATCAGGCAATCTACGAGTATCTGGTGCCGGTGGTGAAGGGCTGGAGCACGGAGATGGTGAACGACGTGGCGAGCCTGGGCGTGCAGGTACACGGCGGGATGGGTTTCATCGAGGAGACGGGCGCAGCGCAGTATTACCGCGATGCACGTATCCTTGCGATCTACGAAGGCACGACGGCGATCCAGGCGAACGACCTGGTGGGCCGCAAGACGATGCGCGACGGCGGCGCGGTGGCGAAGGCGCTGATCGCGGAGATCGGCGAGACGGTGGCGGCGCTGGGCAGGCTGGACGGTGCGGCGGCCGCATCGGTGAAGGCACAGCTGGAGAAGGGCGCGAAGGCGCTGTCGTCGGTGGTCGATTACGTGGTGGCGAACGCGAAGCAGGACCCGAACGCGGTGTTCGCGGGCAGCGTGCCGTACCTGAAGCTGGCGGGCGTGGTGCTGTGCGGGTGGCAGATGGGCCGCGCGCTGGTGGCGGCGCAGGCGAACCGCGCGAGCGATCCGGCGTTCTTCGATGCGAAGATCGCGATCGCGCAATGCTATGCGGAGCACGTGCTGGTGCAGGCAGGCGCATTCGAAGCGTCGATCGTCGGCACGAAGGGCAACGAGGGCGTGCTCGCGTTGACGGAAGACCAGTTCTGA
>NZ_JAAGPE010000064.1:0-42239 GCF_017104605.1 Burkholderia sp. Ac-20384
GCTGCGCGCGTTCGCATGGGGGCCGTGGGCCGCGCTTGCGATCGGCGCGGTGCTGTTCGGTGCCGCGCATGCGGCCGGCGGCTGGCAATGGGTCGTGCTCGGCACGGTGGCCGGCGTCGGCTACGGCCTCGCCTGGCGGCGCGGCGGGCTGCTCGCGTCCGCACTCGTGCATGCGGGGCTGAACGTCGTCCACTTCGGCCTGTTCACCTACCCGATGCTCGACGCCGCGCGCTGACGGCCGCGCGGCGCCGCCGCTCAGTTGATCCCGGCGACCGCGTGCGGCACGTACGGGCGTTCGAGCGTGGCGATCTCGTCGTCGGTCAGTTTCAGTTCGAGCGCGGCCAGTGCATCGTCCAGTTGCTGCGGCTTCGAAATGCCGACGATCGGCGCGGTGACCCCGCGCTTCTGCGCGACCCAGGCGAGCGCGACCTGCGCACGCGGCACGTTGCGGGCGGCCGCGATCGTCGCAACGGCGTCGACGACCGCCTTGTCCGATTCGACCGTCGCATCGTAGAGCCGCTGGCCGACCGCGTCGCTCTGCTGCCGCTCGGTCGACTCGTCCCAGTTGCGCGTGAGGCGGCCGCGCGCGAGCGGGCTCCACGGAATCACCGCGATCCCTTCGTCTTCGCACAGCGGCAGCATTTCCCGCTCTTCTTCCCGATACAGCAGGTTCAGGTGGTTCTGCATGCTGACGAAGCGGGTCCAGCCGTGCTGCTTCGACGTGTGCAGCGCCTTCGCGAACTGCCACGCGAACATCGACGATGCGCCGATATAGCGCGCCTTGCCGGCCTTCACGACGTCATGCAGCGCCTCGAGCGTCTCCTCGAGCGGCGTGCCGTTGTCCCAGCGGTGAATCTGGTAGAGATCGACATAGTCGGTGCCGAGCCGCTTCAGGCTCTGGTCGATGTCGGTCATGATCGCCTTGCGCGACAGCCCGGCACCGTTCGGCCCCGGCCGCATCCGGTAGAACACCTTGGTCGCGATCACGATCTCGTCGCGATTCGCGAAATCGCGCAGCGCGCGGCCGACGATCTCCTCCGACGTGCCGTCCGAATACATGTTCGCGGTATCGAAGAAGTTGATGCCGGCTTCGACCGCCCGCTGGATGATCGGGCGACTCTCCGCTTCCGGCAGCGTCCACGGATGCGTGCCGCGTGACGGTTCGCCGAACGTCATGCAACCCAGCACCAGCTTGGACACTTCCAGCCCTGTCGATCCGAATTTCACGTAATCCATTGCACGCCTCGCCATTGAAGTTGACCTGACGGCCGGATGCGCGCCGCGCATCCGCCGGACCGTCGCATGGTATCCCGGGCGGCAAAAATGCGTGCGGCATCGCCGCAGCGTACGAAGGGGGCGCGCGTCAGCGCGAGGTCGTGCGGGGCGCCGGCTGCGCAGCACGTGCGCAGCAGCGCCAGCCGCTTACCGGCTTACTTGGCCTGGTCGGCGATCGGCTGCAGGAACGCGGAAAAGCCGGTCAGCATGATCTGCACGCCGATGCACAGCAGCAGGAATGCCGACACGCGCTTCGCGACCTTGGTGCCTTCGCTGCCGAGGTAGCGCGACAGCAGCGCGGAGCGGCTGTAGACCTGCCAGATCACGATCGCCACCAGCACGGAGACGGCGATCGACACGATGCTCGACAGCATGAATTCCGACAGCTTGTGCGTGCGGTTCGCGTTCAGCGCGATCGCGGTCGCGATCGAGCCCGGGCCGACCGTCAGCGGCATGGTCAACGGGAAGAACGCGCGCGTCATGATCGCGTTCGCGTCGATCGGCTTGACCGGCGTGTCGCCGCCGCCCGGGCCGTCGGGTTCGTTCAGCATCTGCCAGCCCGCGACGGCAACCGCGAAGCCGCCGCCGATCCGTAGCGCTTCCATCGAAATCCCGAAGAAATGCAGCACCGGCGTGCCGGCGAAGAACGCGACCATCAGCACGATGAACGCGTTGAACGCGACCTTCCTCGCGAGCAGATCGCGCTCTTGCTCGGTGAGCGCCTCGGTCCGTTCGAGAAACAGGAACGCGATGCCGATCGGGTTGATGATGCCGATCAGGCCGGTGAAGCCGAACAGGATCTCGGAGATAAGGCGGTTGACGATCATCGGATGAAGAATCGGTCGGGGCTGGGCCGGCAGCGCGCCGGAGGTCACGCATTGTAGAGCAAGCGCCCGCGCCCGCGCCGCAAAATTCGGCCGGGCCCGCTGTACCGCCGATCGCCGCCATTTCCCCTTGGTTTCCCCGCGGTTTCCCCGCAGTTTCCCCTTACTCGGCGCCCGCCTCCCATGCCGGCGGCCGCTTCGCGAAGAACGCAGTGAAGCCTTCCTTCGCTTCCGGCGTCGCCCGCACGCGGGAGATCGTCTGCGCGGTGAACGCCGCGCGCTCGTCCGACGGCGGATACTCGCCGATCGCATCGAAGAAGCGCTTGATCTCCATCAGCGCGTTCGGGCCATTGCGGCCGAGTTCGGCAAGCGTCTTGTCGAGTGCTTCGTCGAGCGAATCGAGCGGCACGACCTGGTGGATCAGGCCGATCGCGACCGCTTCGCCCGCGGCGAGCTGGGTCGCCGTCAGCGCGAGCCGGCGCGCCTGGCGCTGGCCGACCGCCTCGACCAGGTACGGGCCGATCACGGCCGGCAGGATCCCGAAGCGTGCCTCGCTGACCGAGAAGCGCGCGTGATCGCTTGCGATCACGATGTCGCATGCCGCGCACAGGCCGACGCCGCCGCCAAACGCATGGCCCTGCACGCGCGCCACCGTCGGTTTCGGGCATTGCCGGATCGCGCGCATCATCGCGGCGAACCGTTCCGCATCGCGCAGGTTCGCCGCCGCGTCGTTTGCACTCGCGCGCTGCATCCACTGCAGGTCGGCACCGGCGCAGAACGCGCGGCCGTCCGAACGCAGCACGATCGCGCGCACGTCGTCGCGCTGGCCGAGCGTGGTGAACGCGTCGGTCAGTTCGGCGATCATCGTCTCGTCGAACGCGTTGAGCACGTCGCCACGCTGCAGCGCGACGGTTGCGATACCGCGCGCATCGACCGTGACGGCCAGGGTCTTCAATCCATCCATCGAACAGGTTTCCTCGGGTAGAACGGCAAACAGGGGAATTACGCAGCCTGGCGGCGGTCGATCACGCGCCGGGCCTTGCCGGTCGCGGTCGCGGGAATGCCGCCCGCCGCCAGCACCGTCACGCCGGACGACACACCGACCATCGTCTTGATCCGGTGCTGCAGCTCGCGCGCGAGCGCCGCGCGATCGCTGTCGCTGACGGACGCGGCCGCTTCGGAGCGCAGCTCGACCGCGAGGTCGAGCCGGTCCATGTGACCGTCGCGCGACAGCGTGATCTGGAACTGGCCCGACAACTGCGGCAGCGCGACGACGATCTCCTCGATCTGGCTCGGGAACACGTTCACGCCGCGCACGATCAGCATGTCGTCGGAGCGGCCGGTGATCTTCGCGAGACGGCGCATCGCGCGCGCAGTCGGCGGCAGCAGCGCGGTGAGGTCGCGCGTGCGGTAGCGGATCACCGGCATCGCTTCCTTCGTCAGCGACGTGAACACGAGCTCGCCCTGGCTGCCGTCGGGCAGCACTTCGCCCGTGACCGGATCGATGATTTCCGGGTAGAAATGGTCTTCCCAGATCACCGGGCCGTCCTTCGTCTCCACGCATTCGCACGCGACGCCCGGGCCCATCACTTCCGACAGCCCGTAGATGTCGAGCGCGTCGATGCCCACGCGCGTCTCGACTTCCTCGCGCAGCGCCTGCGTCCACGGCTCGGCGCCGAAGATGCCGATCTTCAGCGACGACTCGGCCGGGTCCATCCCCTGCCGCACCATCTCGTCGATCAGGTTCAGCATGTACGACGGCGTGACGAGGATGATCTTCGGCTCGAAATCGCGGATCAGCTGCACCTGCTTCTCGGTCTGCCCGCCCGACATCGGCACGACCATGCAGCCGAGCCGCTCCGCGCCGTAATGAATCCCCAAGCCGCCGGTGAAGAGCCCGTAGCCGAATGCGTTGTGCAGCGTGTCGCCGGGGCGGCCACCGGCCGCACGGATCGAGCGCGCGGTCACGTTCGCCCACGTATCGATGTCGCGCGCGGTGTAGCCGACCACCGTCGGCTTGCCCGTCGTGCCGCTCGACGCGTGCACGCGCACGACCTGCTCGCGCGGCACCGCGAACAGCCCGAACGGATAGTTGTCGCGCAAATCGTTCTTGGTCGAGAACGGGAATTTCGACAGATCGGCGAGCGACTTCAGGTCGTCCGGATGCACGCCCGCCGCATCGAACGTGCGGCGATAGTGCGGGACGTTGTCGTATGCGTGGCGCAGCGACCACTTGAGGCGCTCGAGCTGCAGCGCCTGCAGTTCGTCACGGCTGGCGGTCTCGATCGGCTCGAGGGCGGCGGCGGGATGCGTCGGGTGAGTCATCGGGGTGCTCCTCCAATGGAGTGATGTCGTTATCGTGTTCGAAGTAACGGGGGCGACGGCTACGAGCGGAACGTGCGGCCGGCCGCATGCAGCGCGGCGATGAGAGGCGACACGCGATAGCGGTCCTCGCCGTAGCTCGCCGCCAGGTTCGACAGCACGCGATGCACGCGGCCGATGCCAATCGCATCGGCCCACGCGAGCGGGCCGCACGGGTAGTTCACGCCCTTCTCCATCGCCAGATCGAGATCGGCGGGCGAACACACGCCCTGGTTCACCGTGTCGGCCGCCTCGTTCGCGAGCATCGCGACGGTACGCATCGCGACCATGCCCGGCACGTCCGCAACACCGACGACGCGGAAGCCCGCCTGCTGGAACAGGCCGACCGCGTCCGCATAGGCCGCATCGCTGCACTGGAGCGCGCGCGTCAGCGCAACGAGCCCGGCCTGTGCGTAATCGCGTGCGAGGTCGACCAACACGATATCGGCGACACCCGTCTGCGCGGCACGCGCGGTCGCGGTGCGGCCGTCGGTCAGCGCGATCGATGCGCGGCCGGCCGTCGCGAGCAGGTCGTCGGCATGCGCGCCGGCCTGCCGGGTGCCCGGAATGCGTTCGGCGAAGCGCGCATGCAGCGCGGCGGCCGGGCCGTCCTGCGCAAACAGGGCGACGTCGGCCGGCGCATCGCGCGGCGCTTCGAGCTCGGGCGCGGGCGGCATCGCGCCATCCGCATACGAATAGAAGCCGCGCCCCGACTTGCGCCCGAGGAAGCCCGCGTTCACGAGCTCCTGCTGGATCAGCGACGGCGTGTAGCGCGGATCGTTGAAGTACGCGCGGAACACCGATTCGGTCACCGCGAAGTTCACGTCGTGGCCGATCAGGTCCATCAGCTCGAACGGCCCCATCCGGAAGCCGCCGGCCTCGCGCATTACCGCGTCGATCGATGCCGGCGCGCCGCCCTGCTCGTTCAGCACGCGCAGCGCCTCCGCGTAATACGGCCGCGCGACGCGGTTCACGATGAAGCCCGGCGTCGATTTCGCCATCACGGGCCGCTTGCCCCATGCGGCGGCGGTGGCATATAGCACCTGCGCGACCTCGGGCGCGGTCGCGAGCCCGCTCACCACCTCGACGAGCGCCATCAGCGGCGCCGGGTTGAAGAAATGCAGGCCGGCGACGCGCTGCGGCATGCGCAGCCCGGCCGCGATCGACGTGATCGAGATCGACGACGTGTTGGTAGCCAGCAGGCACGCATCGTCGACATGGCGCTCAAGGGTCGCGAAGATCTCGCGCTTCACGTCGAGCCGCTCGGCCGCCGCCTCGACGATCAGTGCGGCGCCCGCGAAATCGGCCAGTTCACGCACCGCGCGAATCCGGGCGCCTGCCGCATCGGCCTGGACCGGTTCGAGCCGGCCCTTCTCCGCGAGCCGCGCGAACTGCGCGCGGATGCCGGCCAGCGCCTTGTCGCAGGCAGCTTCGTTCAGGTCGTACAGCAGCACCGTATGGCCGGCCGCCGCCGCGATCTGCGCAATGCCCGCGCCCATCGCGCCGGCACCGATCACGCCGACGACGGCCGACGGCGCCAGCGCGCCCGAGTTCACCGAATGTGCAGAAGAAACAGCCATCGCTTGCGATCCGTCATGAAGTGGAAGTGCGAGCGATTATAAACCGACCGGTCGGTAGATTTATGTCAGGGCGAGCCCGAATTTGTCGTGCAAGAGACCGTTACGGAAACTGCAAAGACAAAAAAATTGAAAGGTCGGGGCACTTTTTGTAAACCGAAAGGTCAATGAAAGCGTTCGAATATGAGATAGTGCCCCCCGAACGCCTGATAAAATTCGACAAACCGCCGGATTTCAGGGGGAAACCGCGTGTCACGCTGCCACCGCCGTCCATCGCAGGCCGCCCTTCCGGGGTCGGAACCGAGCCTCCGGCCCGAGCGTCGTCACACGTGCTCGCCTCGCCGTCCGCGGCCAGCCGCATCGAACCGTTTCATCCAGCGACGGGCTTCGGCCCGCCCGCGCCCCTCGCTGCCTCACGGCGGCGAATCCAGGGCGGCACCGTTGCGTGCCGCCCCCTTTCGGTTTCATCATCCTCGTTCGGCGGATAGTACGGCCGGGCTTCGTCAACCCGTGACGGCGCGTCGCGCGCCGCCACTCGCATAAGGAAACCCCCATGCCGCTCTCGTCCAACCAGCTCCCGCGCTGGACCCTCGTGGCCCCGCTTGCCGCATGGCTGGTCCTCGCGCTGTCGCGCGTCGTGCCGGCCGAAGGCCTCCTCATCGCGGTGTTCGCCGCCGCACTCGCCGGCGCCGTGTTCGCCGCCGTCCACCATGCCGAAGTCGTCGCGCACCGCGTCGGCGAGCCGTTCGGCACGCTCGTGCTCGCGGTCGCCGTGACCGTCATCGAAGTCGCGCTGATCGTGTCGGTGATGCTCGGCGCGGGCCCGGAGAAATCGGGCCTCGCCCGCGACACCGTGTTCGCCGCCGTGATGATCATCTGCAACGGCATCGTCGGTATCTGCCTGCTGGTCGGCGCGTGGAAGCACGGCGAACAGGACTTCCAGGGCCGTGGCGCCAGCAAGGCGCTCGCGGTGCTGGCGTCGCTGTCGGTGCTGTCGCTCGTGATGCCGAACTACCTGAACGCCGCACCGGGCCCGTTCTTCTCGAAATCGCAGCTCGCGTTCGCCGGCGTGTCGTCGCTCGTGCTGTACGGCGCCTTCGTGTTCGTGCAGACCGTGCGCCACCGCGACTACTTCCTCGCCGCGCACGACAGCGCGAACGAAGCAGTGCACGCGGCGGCGCCGAGCAACCGCACTGCGCTGATCAGCCTGGTGCTGCTGTTCGTGAGTCTCATCTCGGTCGTGCTGCTCGCGAAGCTGCTGTCACCGGCCGTCGAGCATGCGGTGATGAAGCTCGGTGCGCCCGAGGCCGCGGTCGGTATCGTGATCGCCGCGCTCGTGCTGCTGCCGGAAGCGCTCGCGGCCGTTACCGCTGCGCGCGCGAATCGCCTGCAGACCAGCATGAACCTCGCGCTCGGTTCGGCGCTCGCGAGTATCGGGCTCACGATCCCGACCGTCGCGGCCGTGTTCATCTGGGTCGGCCAGCCGCTCACGCTCGGCATCGGTCCGATGGAAACCGTGCTGCTGGCGCTCACCCTGCTGGTCAGCACGCTGACGCTCAGCCAGGGGCGTACGACGGTGCTGCACGGCGTCGTGCACCTGTCGCTGTTCGCCGCCTACCTGTTCCTGTCGATCACGCACTGACGCAGAAAAGCGCACGGCCCGGCGGATCACCTCCGCCGGGCCGTGCGCAGTCTTTCACGTCGCTTCAACTTCCTTCGTTCACGTCACGCCGCCGTTACCGCACCGGAATCACGAGGTGCTGGCCCGCCAGGATCAGGTTCGGATTGGCGAGGTTGTTGCGGCGTTGAATCTCGCGATAACGCTGGCCGCTGCCGAGCTTGCTCGCCGCGATCATGTTCAGCGTGTCACCCGCCTTCACCACGTACGTGTGTTCGCCCGACGCGGCCGCGGTCGTCACCGCCTGGTCGCTGACGAAGTACTTGCGCAGCAGGTCGAGATACTGCGGCGACTGCTTGAGCTTCGCGATCGCGGCGTTCAGGTAGATCAGCAGATCCTGGTCGTCCGCGCGCACGCCGATCTTGTACGCGATGTTCGAGCCGTCGAGCTTGGTCACCGCGAACTTCAGGTCGGTGTCCTTGATCGAGCTGACCGCGAACGGATAGTCGTAGATGAACGCGTCGACCGTATGTCCGTCGATGCTCTTCGCGATGAACGCCGGATCGGAATCGTCGACTTCGACGAACTTCACGTTCGGATACTGGCGCGTGACGAACGCGCGCACGTCCGGGTCGCCCTTCAGGATGCCGACCGTCTTGCCCGCGAGATCGTCAGTCGAGCGGATCGCGGAGCCCTGCCGCACGATCAGCGAGTAGCCGAAATCGTCGACGTACGGCACCGAATAGACGACACCCGACGGCGTGTTGTCCGGGAACGTCAGCCCGTCCATCGCCACGTCGACCACGTGGTTCCCCTTCGCGTCCGTATCGAGCAGCTGCTTCGGCACGCCCGGATAGGTGTCGACCTCGTGGCGCGTATCGACGGCGACCGGCTTGCCGCCGTGCGAGAACGACGGATCCGCGAACAGCAGCCGCGCGAACTCGACGTTGAAGCCGTGCGGCGCACCCTTGTCCTCGCCGAAGAACGGTTCGCTCGGGTTCTGCACGGAGATCCGCACGATGCCGTTTTCGGCAATCGATTTCAGCGTGCTGGCCTGCGGCGTGAAGCCGGCCGGCAGTACGTTGGACGACGGCGACGTCTGCGCGGACTGCCCGGTGTCGCCACTTTGCGCGGACGTCGAGCCCGGGGCCGCGTCATGCGCGGGAATCAGCGTCGACAGGCCGCCCTGATGCACGATCCATACGCCGACGAGCACGACCAGGAATGCGATGGCGCCAAGAAGTTTTTTCATGGTTGCGAGCCTGCAGGAAGTTATTGTTGTTTCGACGGCAGTTGCGCGGGGTTCGTCGCATCGAGCCCGGGCGCGTGCGGCGCGTTCATCACCGCCTGCTGCTGCGCCTGCTTGACCTCGGGGTTATCCATCAGCGACGTCTCCATTTCGGAGAACGCCTTGTTGACCGAGCGCATCACCGAATCGACGGCCACGTCGGTCTTGATCTGCTCGAACGTGTCGGACGCCTGCTTGCCCGCGAGCTTGTTCATCTGCTGCGCGGCCTGCGACATGTCCCACATCGCCTTCGCGCGGTCGATCGCCGATGCGAAGTTCTTCAGTTCGGCCTGCACCTGCTTGTAACGCCCCTCGCGAAACGACAGCAGCTGCTTCATCGTGTCGAGCTGCTGCCGGAAGCGTGGCGCGTCGTCCGGATACTGCTTCTCGAACAGTTCCGTCTTGCTTTCGAAGTTCTTCACCTCGGTGCGGAATGCGGTGATGCTGTCCGCGAACTTCTGGGCCGCCTGGCGCTTTTCCGCGAGCTGGTTGATCAGCGTCTCGATCGGATTGGCCTGCGCCTCCTGGACGATCATCTTCACCTTCTGGTTCGCGAACTTCATTGCAACGACCGGCGCGAAATAGATCGCGCCGAGGCCGATCACGCCCGCCGTGACCAGCGCGATCACCCCTTTCAGGATGAACAGCGCCGCCGGTGCCGCGATCGCTACGCCGGCGACGATGATCGCCCACTTGATCAGCTTGACCTTGCCACTCCCCGAACTGCCGTTTGCTTCTTCATTCGAAAGCTGCGACATGAGTTTTTCTCCTTGAACCTCGAACCGAACTGCTTGCGTTAGCTTTTTTCAAGCTCAATCGAAATGCTTCGGACTTCGGTGCCGCCAGGCAATCAGGCAAGCCGGCGGCGCAATGCAAGGATGGGCGCGACGGACGTCACGAGACGCCGGTGTAGGCGCCGTTCAGGATGCGGTGATGAGGAGCGGCAGACGACACTGCGATGCGGCGCGCCGGACGGGCGCCGTTCGTCGCCGCGGCGCTCGCGCGGACGGGAAAGTGTACCGATGCACGGTACGAAACGGGATGACGGATACGTGACGCGACGGGCGTCGGGTGAAGCGTTGTTCCGGCGGGCCGACAATCGCGGGGCCGGTATTCCGGTACGAGTGCGTAAAGGCTCATCGTTGTTCTTTTGCGTATCGCGGGTGCAGGAACCGCGCGGCCGGCGCGTCCCGCTCCAAATGCACGGACGTATCGTGCGCCGACCGGCATGCAGCGTCAAGCAGTTGTCGCAGTGCAGCGAAATGCTGCGTTCCTCCGTTGGAACACCCTCGGCACACAGCTTTCAGCACGGTAAGGATTCGCAGGACTGCGACCGGTCGTGCTCGGTCAGGATTGCTTGGCATCGAATGTGACATGCTTCCGGATTGAAAGCTTGTCGCGCTCGGCCTCGCCCTCGCAGCCGACTCAGAATCCGTAAAGTTCGGTCGGGTTGTCGACCAGAATCGCGCGGCTGACCGCGTCGTCCGCCGTGCAGTCGTCCAGCCAGCCGAGCAGGCGCAGGTCGTCAGGGACCGGCCACGCGTTCGGGTGCGGCCAGTTGCTGCCCCATACGCACCGCGCCGAATGGTGGCGCGCCAAAACGGCGGCGAGACGCGCGACATCGTCGTAACCGGGCGCGCCCGAGCGCGACGTCTCGTACGGCGCGGACAGCTTCACCCATGCATGGCCGCGGTCGAGCAGGCGCCGCAGCGCGAGAAACTCGGGCGCGTCCGGCGCGACGGGCGTCAGGAACTTGCCCGTGTGATCGATCACGACACGCGCCTGTAGCGCGGACAGCAACGGCAGGACCTCGGGCAGCGTCCGGCCGTCGAGCTGCAGGTCGACGTGCCAGCCAAGCGGCGCGATCCGCGCGGCCACCCGCTCCAGTTCGTCCCACCGCGCCAGGCCGCCCGCCAACATCATGAACCGGACGCCGCGCACGCCCGCCGCGTGCAACCGCGCCAGCTCGCCATCCGGCACGTCGACCGGCAACGTCGCGACGCCGCGCGCCTGCCGGCCGAATGCGGCCAGCGCGTCGAGCAGGCAACGGTTGTCGACCCCATAGCCGGTCGGCTGCACGATCACGACGTGGGCCAGGCCGAGCGTCTGCTGCACCCGGCGATACGCATCCACCGGCGCGTGCGGCGGACGGAACGTCGCCGTCGGTGCGAGCGGATACGCGTCGTCATAGATGTGGATGTGGCAATCGCACGCGTGGGCCGGCCGACCAGTGGGCGCGTCGGGTCTCATCGCGAGCCCTGCCCGGCATCTGCCCCCGCCGTGCGCCAGCGCGCCAGGCGCGTTGCGTGCCCGGCGTTGACGGCGCCGCGCGGCATGTTTCCGTCGAGCAGTGTGGCGAGCTGATCGACCGTCTCGAGCGCCTGGTGCTCGACCGCGGGCATCGTCAGGCCACCGACATGCGGCGTCGCGATCACGCGCGGATGGGCGGCGAGCGCGGGCGTCGGCATCTGGTCCGCCGCTCGCCCGACATCGAGGGCACAGCCCGCGAGCCGACCGGTGTCGAGCGCCTCGGACAGCGCCTGCTCGTCCACTAGTTCGCCGCGCGAAGCATTGATGAAATACGCGCCCGGCTTCATGGCCGCGAACGCGCCCGCATCGATCAGGTTCGCGGTGGCCGGCGTCGCCGGCGCGAGGCACACGACGAAATCGGCGGCCTGCAACAGCGCCGCGAAGTCGACCTGTTCGAGCATCGGCGCGTCGACGCGCACATAGGGATCGCTGACGAGCACGCGCATCCCGAGTGCCGTCGCAATCGGCGCAAGGTGGCGCGCAATCTGTCCGTAACCGATCAGGCCGAGCGTGCTGCCGCGCAATTCGCGCCCCATCTGCGGCACGGGCGGCATCCCGCGGTGGTAGTCCGATGCATAACGGCCGATACCGCGCGCGAGATCGATCATCGCGCCGATCACCCACTCGGCGACCGCCGGCGCAAAGCCGGGGCTCGCCTGCGTGACCAGCACGCCGAACGCGGTCGCCGCGTCGACGTCGACGGTGCGGATATCGACCGCGCAGCGCAGGAACGCCGCCAGTGCGGGCAGCCCGGCGAAAAGCGCACGCGGCGCGGGCGTCTGCCGGTACGCAATCATCGCGTCGCAACCCTGCGCGGCCGCGACCAGTTCGTCCGTGCCCAGCTCGCGATCGAGCGGGTTGCACGTGACGTCCGCGATCGCCTGCAGCGCGCGCATCGCCTTCGCGCCGAAATAGCGGTCGAGCATCCCCGACGGATGCGTGACGAAGACGCGCGTCATGCCGCCCCTCCTTGCGCGCGGTCCGCCGGCGGCGGCGACGCGACCGATGCGCGCTCGATGAGGGTCACACCGGAGAACACGTGCGGTTCGAGCGCCAGCGGCGTGTCGCCGTCCGACCGCATCACGCGCCGCACCATGTCCTCGGCCATCTCGGTGACGGGCAGTTGCACCGTGGTCAGCGCCGGATTGGAAATCGCCGACAGGAAGTGACCGTCCATCCCGACGACCGACACGTCGTCCGGCACGCGCAGGCCGCCGTCACGCAATCCGGCCATCAGGCCAAGCGCGAACAGGTCGTTGACCGCGACGATGCCGGTCGGCCGCGCCGGATCGGCGGCAAGCGCGACGCCCAGCGCGCGCCCCACGTCGACGATCACCGCGTCGCCGTACTCGTTCGCGGGGCCGCCGTCGAGCACCTGTGCGTGGGCCTCGATGCCCGCGTCGCGCGCCGTCTCGAGAAAGCCGCGGATCTTGTCGCTGCGGCTCACGGTCATGCCGGCGACCGTCGCGAACGCGAGCCGCCGGTGCCCCGCATCGACGAGGCAACGCGTCGCGAGCCGCGCGGCGGCCTCGTTGTCGGCCGTGACGTGTTCAACCTTCGACAGCTCGCCGGGCGTCGCGCGCCGGTCGTAGCTCACGACCGTCATCCCGCGCTCGGCCGCGCGCTCGAGGTGGCTTTCGTCGGCCAGCGACGAGATCACGATCACGCGCCGCACGCCATGCGCGAACAGGTCGTCGAAGAACGACGCCTCCTTCTTCGCATCGCGATACGTATTGCCGATCAGCACGCGATGACCGTACTGCTCCTGCGCGCAGGCCTCGACCTCGCGCGCGATGTAGCCGTACATCGGGTTCGCCATCGACGGCACCAGCAGCCCGACGAGCGGCGTCTGCCCCGTCTTGAGCTGGCGCGCCAGCGTGCTGGGCCGGTACTGCAGCACTTCCATCGCGGCCTTCACGCGTTCGAGCGTTTCCTGCTTCATCTGGTCGGTGCGGCCGTTGAGCACGTTCGAAACCGTGCTGACCGATACGGCCGCATGACGGGCCACGTCCTGAATCGTACTCATGTCGTCTTGCTGTAAAAGGCGGCTACAGGCCGAAACGGGCCGGCAGCCACAACGAAAACGCCGGCACGAGAATCAGCGCCACGAGGGCGGCGACCAGCACCAGCAGATATTTCACCATCGGCCGCGCAACGTGCCGGACGTCGGTGCCCGTGATCGCGCAGGTCGTGAACAGACCGAGCCCGACCGGCGGCGCGAACAGGCCGAGCCCCATCGCCACCACCACGACCGTGCCGAAATGCAGCGGGTTGATGCCCAGCTGCAGCGCGATCGGCGCAAGCAGCGGCCCGAAGATGATCAGCGCCGGCGCACCCTCGAGTACCGCACCGAACACGACCATGACGAGCGCCGCGAGCAGCAGGAACATCGTCGCACCGTACTGGTGGGCGAACGCGGTCATTGTGCCCGAGACCAGCGCCGGAATTTGCTCGATCGACAGTGCGAACGACACACTCGACGCCGCGGCAACGATGAACAGGATGCCGCCGGCCATCGACGCGGCGCGCACGAACACGCGCCCGACCGACCGCCAGGTCAGCTCGCGAAACGCGAGCCAGCCCGCCACGAGCGCATAGACCACCGCGAACGCGGAGACTTCCGTCGACGTCGCGATCCCCGACGTCACACCCTTGCCGATCATCGCGACCATCACCAGCGCGACCAGCGCGCCGCCCGCGAGCGGCAGCCACGCGCGGCGTTCCGTGAACACCGCCGAGACGTCGATCCTGCGCCCGGCGATCACCGTGACCACCGCGAGCGATGCGGCCAGCACCGCAGCCGGCACGATGCCCGCGACGAACAGGCCGGCAATCGAGATGTTCGCGACGAAGCCCATGATGATCATGTTCACGCAGGGCGGGATGGTCTCGGCCATCACCGCGCTGCACGCGAGCAGTGCCGCCGTTTCGTCGGGATCCTGGCGCGCACGGCGCACCGCCGGCATCACGACGCCGCCGACTGCCGCGATGTCGGCGAGCTTGGAGCCCGACACGCCGGAAAAGCAGGCCGTCGCGAGAATCACGATCAGCCCGAGCCCGCCGCGTACGCGCCCGAAGATCCGCAGCAGCAGTTCGACGAGCCGTGCGGACATGCCGTTCGATTCCATCAGCAGCCCGGCCAGCACGAAAAACGGCACGGCGAGCAGCACGAAGTGATCGGCACCGGCCATGACCTGCTGCGAATAGACGAGCAGCGGCAGTGTCGGGTCGGCCAGGAAATACAGCAACGCCGAGAACGCGAGCACGAAGCCGATCGGCACGCCCAGCACGAGGCCGCCGACGAAACCGGCCGCCAGCAGCATGCCCGGCGCAATCGCGTGCGCCGGCACCAGTGCATTCCATCCGTACAGCGCGGCCGCAAATCCCGCGCAGCACGCGAGCGTGCCGACCACCCGGCGGCGCGGCGCGTCGAGCGCGTTCGCAAGCGCGAACACGGTCATGAACAGCGCGCCGAACATCATCGGGTACACGTTGATCCAGCCCGGCAGCCCGCCCGGCGTCAACTGGTCGTACGAATCGGCCAGCAGTTGGCATGACGACACCAGCAGGTTCAGCGAGACGGCCGCGACGATCCAGTGGCCGATCTGCACGAGCGCGCCCTGCCAGCGTGCCGGGAACCAGCCGCGAAACAGGTCGATGCCGACGTGCTGGCTGCGCCCGAGCACCGTCGCCGCGCCGAAAAACACCAGCACGATCATCAGCGCACTCGCGACCTCTTCGGTCCAGTCGAGCGGGTCGTGCAGGAAATAACGGCACACGACCGACACGAACACGACGAGCACATCGACAGCCAGCACCACCGCGGACACATACTCGATCGCGCGCAGCATCGCGTCCAGCACACGCGCGACGCGCCGTGCCGGGCGGCCGGCGCCAGGCGCCGCCGCGGCGCCCGAAACGGAACAGGTCTCCATCGTTCAGCCCCGCCCGGCGGCGATCGCCGGAAACAGCGGCGCGGTCGCCGGATACTGCGCGGCGAATGCCGTATAGAGCCGGTCGTGCATCGTCTGCCGCAACGCCGCGCGTTCGGCTGCCGCCATCGGATGGAAGCTCATGCCGTGCTGCTTCAACGCCTGCTCGGCCTGGTCGGCCTTCTGCGCGGCAATCGCACGCTGCTGCACGGTTGCGTCGGCCACCGCGCGATCGAACGCGGGGCGCAGGTTCGCCGGAATCCGGTCGAGCGCACGCCGCCCCATCACGACGGTCATCGCGGCAAACACGTGATGCGATTGCCAGCACGATTTCACCACTTCGTCGAACTTGCTCGCGAGCACCGTGGCGGGATCGTGCTCGAGCCCGTCGACGACGCCCGTCTGCACGGCCATGTACAGCTCGCCGAACGGAATCGGTGTCGGCACCGCCCCCATCGCCTTGAAGGTGTCCATGAACGCCGGCGTCGGCAGCACCCGCAGCTTCGTGCCCTTCAGCCCCTGCAGCGCCAGCACGGGCTGCTTCGTGAACACGCAGCGCCCACCGAAATGCGAGCCCCAGGTCAGCACCGAGCAGCCCGCGCGCTTTTGCAGCAGCGCGTTCAGGCTTGCACCGACCGGGCCGTCGAGCACTTTCGCGACATGCGCATAGCTGTCGAACAGATAGCCGAGATCGAGCATGCCGAGCTCCGGCGCCACCGTCGCCCAGATCGACGAACCCGCGATCATCATGTCGATCGCGCCGATCTTGACCTGCTGCGCGACATCGCTCTCCTTGCCGAGCTGGCTGTTCGGGAAGTAGTCGACCCGGATCGCGTCGCCGACACTCGCCTTCAGGTTTGCGGCAAGACGCTCGTACCACACGTAGTGCGCGGCGTTCTGGTCGGCCGGCATCGACGACGAGCAACGCAGCGTCACGACCGGCTGCGCCCGCACGACTTCCGGCAAACCGCCTGCAGCCGCGAGCGTGGCGGCGGACACCGTCTGCAGAAAGCGCCGCCGGGTGTAGGTATTCATGGGCCGTCTCCTTTGCGATTGCGCCTCACGACGCACTGTATCGATTTAGTGTATCGATACAGTAATACGACGACCGATGAGATAAAAATGAGGGTTTTCCCGTGACAAGGATGAAAACGGGGATCCGCGCAGTCTATTTCCGGCCGAAATATTGGCAAATCAGCGGAATTCCGGCCAATTCCGGACGCCCCGAAAATGATTCAAGCGGCCAGCTTGAATTGTCTGACGACAGACTTTGAGCCACGCATGCGGGCGGGACGCTCGAGCGAGTCGCGGCCCCACCGTCGCCCCTATGCGCCCGCTTCGTCAGCGCTCTCGGTCAGAAACCGCTCGACCATCGCGTTGAACACCGGCAGCGCCGGATTGTCGTTGTCCGTGCGCCACGCGAGATACAGTTCGGCCGCCACGTCGGCGCCCGCCAGCGGCCGGAACACCACGCCGTCGACATGCAGTTCGCGCGCCGACGCCGGCACGAGCGCGGCACCAAGCCCCGCGCGCACGAGGCCGAGGATCGTATGCGTCTGCCCGACGTAATGCAGGTAGTTCGGCAGCCGCCCCGCGTTCGCGAACACGCCCGAGATCAGGTCGTGGAAGTATTTCCCCTCGTTCGGCGAATACGCGATGAACGGCTGCCGGTCGAGATCGTCGGGGCCGATGCGCGCGCACGCGGCGAGCGGCGCGCCCTCCGCGACCGCGACCAGCATCGGCTCGCGCTGCACGAGCCGGTATTCGAGCGGCTGGCGCGCGGCGCGCTGGCGCACGAAGCCCGCGTCGAGCATCCGCGACGCCAGCGCATCGATCTGCACGGTCGACACCATCTCGCGCAATTCGATGTCCACGTCCGGCAGCGCATGCGCGGCGTGCGCGAGCAGCATCGGGATCATCCGGTACGCGCTGACCGCCGTGAAGCCGAGCGTGATGCGTCCGGCGCCGCCATGTGCGACGCGCTGCGCGGCCTGCTCGGCCCGTGCGGAGAATTCGAGGATGTGCCGCGCGTCGCGCAGAAACCGCTCGCCGGCCGCGGTCAGGCTGACCTGCCGGCTGCTGCGTTCGAGCAGCGCGATGCCGAGTGCATGCTCGAGCAACTGGATCTGCCGGCTGAGCGGCGGCTGGGTCATGAAGAGGCGCCGGGCCGCGCGACCGAAATGCAGTTCCTCGGCGACCGCGACGAAACAGCGAAGCTGGTGCAGTTCAATCATCCAATTCTTGAATCAATCGATAGTCTTTTGATGTTAGACGCATATCGATGCGATTTCTATACTCGGTTGCACCTGATGCGCGGCCCGCGCCGCGCACGACGACCGAGACCTTCATGACCATCGACATCCTCCTCACCCAGCCGCTCCCCGACGCCATCGACGCCGAACTGTCCGCCCGTTACGCGGTGCACCGGCTGTATGCGGCCGAGCAACCGGACGCACTGCTCGATCGCGTGGCTGCACGCATTCGCGCTGTCGTGACCGGCGGTGCGAACGGCCTGTCCGCCGCGCTGATGGACCGGCTGCCCATGCTCGAGATCGTCGCGATCAGCGGTATCGGCACCGACGCCGTCGATCTCGACCGCGCCCGCGCACGCGGCATCCACGTGACGACGACGCCCGACGTGCTGACCGACGACGTCGCCGACATGGCGATGGGGCTGATCCTGATGACGCTGCGCGACCTCGGCGCCGGCGAGCGGATCGTGCGCGCCGGCCGCTGGGGCAAGACGGCCCAGCCGCTCGCGACGCAGGTGACCGGCAAGCGGCTCGGCATCATCGGCCTCGGCCGCGTCGGACGCGCAATCGCGCAGCGCGCGCAGGCGTTCCGGATGCCCGTCAGCTACTTCGGCCCGCGCGAGCATCGCGACAGCGGCTATCGCTTCGTGCCCGACCTCGCCGCGCTCGCGCGCGACAGCGACGTGCTCGTGATCGCGGCATCGGCCGATCACGGCAACGTGCTCGTGACGGCCGACGTGCTCGCCGCGCTCGGCCCCGAAGGATTCCTGATCAATGTCGCACGCGGCAAGCTGGTCGACGAAGCCGCGCTGATTCGCGCGCTCGCCGACGGCACGATCGCCGGCGCCGGCCTCGACGTGTTCGCGAACGAGCCGCACGTGCCGGCCGAGTTGCTCGAGCTCGACCGTGTCGTCGTGCAGCCGCACCGTGCGAGCGCGACCCGCGAAACCCGCGAAGAGATGGGCCGGATCGTGCTGGCCAATCTTGCCGCGTGTTTTGCCGGCCAGCGCCCGCCGACCAGCGTCACGCGCTGATCGCCACCCGCCGCACAACAGCCACCCATTACAACACCGGATGCCTCCGCACGACGGAGGCCAGGAGACACGCATGCCCAATCGATCCAGCGGCGCCGCCCTCGCCGCGTCGCCCGCCGCCTCGCGCACGATCGGCCGCGTCCGCTATGCGGTCCTCGCGCTGATTTTCGCGGTCACCGTCATCAACTATGCGGATCGCGCGACGATGTCGATCGCCGGCACCGGCGTCGCGCACGACCTTGGGCTGACGCCCGTGCAGCTCGGCATCGTCTTTTCCGCGTTCGCGTGGGCCTATGCGATCGGCCAGATCCCGGGCGGCTGGCTGCTCGACCGTTTCGGCGCGCGGCGCGTGTACGGCCTGAGCCTGCTGCTGTGGTCGGTCTTCACGATGCTGCAGGGCACGGTCGGCTGGCTCGCCGTGCAGGGCGCGTCGGCCACGCTTGCGCTGTTCGTCATGCGCTTCATGCTCGGCCTCGTCGAATCGCCGGCGTTCCCGGCCAACTCGAGAATCGTCGCGTGCTGGTTCCCGACCGCCGAACGCGGCACGGCGTCCGCCCTGTTCAATTCCGCGCAGTACATGGCCGTCGTGCTGTTCACGCCTGCCATGGCCTGGCTCACGCATGCGCTCGGCTGGGAGCACGTGTTCCTGTGGATGGGGATGCTCGGCATCGCGCTCGCCGCGCTGTGGTTCGCGTGGTATCGCGAGCCGCACGGCCATCCGCGCGTGAGCGACGCGGAACGCGACTACCTGCGCGCGCACGGCGCGCTCGTCGATCTCGAAGCGAACCGCGTGCGTCATCGGCCGCGCGTGTCGTGGCACGACGTGTCGCAACTGTTCCGCCACCGGAACCTGTGGGCGATCTACATCGGCCAGTACTGCATCACCGCACTCACCTACTTCTTCATCACGTGGTTCCCGATCTACCTGATCAAGGGGCGCGGGATGACGATCATGGAGGCCGGCTGGGTCGCCGCGCTGCCGGCGATCTGCGGGTTCACGGGTGGCGTGCTCGGCGGCGTGCTGTCGGACTGGCTGATCCGGCGCGGCATGCATCCGTCGAAGGCGCGCAAGACGCCGTTCGTCGTGGGGATGGCGATGGCGACGCTGCTCGTGCTGGCGAACGGCGCGTCGTCGAATGCGGTCGTGATCGCACTGATGACGATCGCGTTCTTCGGCAAGGGGCTCGCGGCGGTCGGCTGGGCCGTGCTCGCCGACACGGCGCCGGAAGGGATGGTCGGCCTGAGCGGCGGCGTGTTCAACGGTCTCGGCAACATCGCCGGGATCGTCACGCCGCTCGTGATCGGCTATTTCGTCGCCAGCACGGGCTCGTTCGCCGGCGCGTTGTGGTTCGTCGCCGCGCACGGGCTGATCGGCATCGCCGCCTACGGATGGCTCGCGGGACGCTTCGAACGGATTCGCATCGCGCCGCGTGCATGAACCTCGCCGCGGCCCGTGCGGTGCGCGCGGAGCACGCCCGCGCGTGTCGTCACGCGCGCTTGCGGCCGCCCGGCGTCTGTTCGGTCGTCAGCCGGTCGAGTTCACGCAGGTCGTTCTCGAGCGCAGGCGTGAGCGTCGTGCGCAGGTGGTCGAGGAACGTGCGGATCTTCGCGTCGAGATAGCGGCGCGTCGCGTAGACGGCATAGACGCTCACCGTCTGCAGCCGGTACTCGGGCAGCACGCGGATCAACCGCCCTTCGCGGATGTCGTCGAGCACCGTATACAGCGCGACGCACGCGATCCCGCGCCCGGCACGCACCGCGACGCACAGCGCGTCGGGCACGTTGACCTGGAACGGCGCGGGCTGCAGATTGTAGACGGCCTCCTCGCCATCGCTGCGCTCGAGCCGCCATTCACCGGCCGGCGATGCGGGCGTATCGAGGCGCAGGCACACGTGGTTCGGCAATTCGTCGGGCGACTGCGGCGTGCCGTGGCGCGCCAGGTATTCGCGCGATGCGACGAGCACGCTGCAGCTCGTGCCGCAGGTCTGCGCGACATAGCCCGAATCGGGCAGCTGCGACGCCGTCACGATCGATACGTCATAGCCCTCCTCGACGAGATTCGGCATCCGCTGCGCGAGCGTCAGCTCGACCGACACGTCGGGGTTGTCCTCCTGGTAGCGGACGATCGACGACACGACATGACTCTGCCCGAGCCCCGTCATCGCGTGGATGCGCATCTTGCCGCTCGGCCGCAGCAGGGCGTTGCGCGCCTCCGCGTTCGCGTAGTCGATTTCCGCGAGGATCGATTTCGCGCGCTCGAAATAGCGTTCGCCGCTTTCGGTGAGGCCGAGATGGCGCGTCGTGCGATGCAGCAGCCGCGTCTGTACGTGCGCTTCGAGGTTCGATACCGCGCGCGACACCTGCGCGGTGGTCGCGTCGATTTCCTTCGCGACCGCGGTAAAACTGCCGCTTTCGACAACGCGCACGAACAGGCGCATGTTTTCGAGCATGTCCATTGAATTGGCTTGGGGAGAGTCAGTGGGGAGGCGTCGGCAGCGCTCGCGTCAGATGGGGAACGGAACGCAGCCGCGAACCACGTCGAATCGATCACCGTGCCGGGAGAAAGGCGGGAGAGCGGGCATCGCGTACGGGGTTCTGGCATGACGGGGGATTCAGTGGCCCGAATTGTACGCCGCTGCAGACAAATTTGCGCGGTTCCCCGGCCCGCAAACTCTCATCACATGAAAGGTTTTTGCAAGCAACGTGCGTCGCACACGTGCAACGGCTTGATGCAGCGCGACAATTTGTATCACAACGCGATATAATTCGCGGCTTGTCGCTGCGCGCATCCGCGCTGTCACTTTTACCGCTTACCGTCCATGTCGTCAGGCTCCCCTTCGTCGCGCCGCACGTTGCGCCAATGGCTGCACAGCTTCATTCCTCATCCGATGTCGCTGGGCTGGCGCGAGCGCCTGCGCTCGTGCACGGGCGCGCTCGTCGGCATCGCGACGGTCGGTGTGACGATGCGGCTGCTGCCCGGCGTGTCGGGCCTCGTGCCGCTGCTCGTCGCGCCGATGGGCGCGTCGGCCGTGCTGCTGTTCGCGGTGCCCGCGAGCCCGCTCGCGCAACCGTGGTCGATCATCGGCGGCAATCTCGTCGCGGCGACGGTCGGTGTCGCGTGCGCACAATGGATCGCCGATCCGATCACGGCCGCCGCGGTCGCGATCGCGTGCGCGATCGGCGGCATGTTCGTGCTGCGCTGCGTGCACCCGCCGTCAGGCGCCGTCGCGCTCACGGCGGTGGTCGGCGGCCCGGCCATCCATTCGCTCGGGTTCAGCTTCGTGCTGGAGCCGATCGCACTGCAATCGGCCATCCTGCTGTCGGCCGCGCTCGCGTATCACGCGCTGACCGGCCACCGCTACCCGCACGGCGGCGCGCGGCCTGAAGCGAAACCGCAGGCAGGCGGCACCGCACCGACGCGCGGCGGCTTCACGCGCGGCGACCTCGACGCGGTGCTGAAGCGCCGCGGCGAATGGCTCGACGTCGATCCGGACGATCTCGAAGCGCTGCTGCGCGAAACCGAGATGCAGGCCTATACGCGCACGTTCGGCCAGCTCTCGTGCGCCGACCTGATGACGAAGAATGCGATCGAAGTCGCGCCGTCGACGTCGGTGACGGCTGCGCTCACGCTGCTCGATCGCCATCGCGTGAAGGCGCTGCCCGTCGTCGACGGCGAAGGCCGCCTGACCGGCATCGTCACGCGCGCCGACCTCACGCGCCAGCTGCGCCGTCCGACCCCGCTGTGGCAACGCCTGTCGGCGCGGTTGCCGCAATCGTTCGGCGGCCAGCCGGCGAGCGTCGCCACCGTGATGACGCGCGACGTCGCGTGCGTGCCGGAAACGATGCCGATCACCGCGCTCGTCCCGCTGTTTACGCATTCGGGCCACCACCACATTCCGGTCGTCGATGCATCGCGCCGGCTCGTCGGGATCATTACTCAGACGGATCTCGTCACGGGCCTTTATCGGCAAACCCAAATGCTCGAGGCCGCGTAACGCATGCGGCGCACGTAACGCCATGTAACGGCCGGCGCAACGCGGAATGCATTCCATCCGCCCGAATTCGGCCATTTATATCATGTTGTGATATATTTCTCGCTACCGAAACTGACTGTCCGACCGCTCCCGATGAACGATACCCGACGCGCGCTGGCGAAAAGCGATTTCCAGCAACTGTCCGAGTTCCGCTACCAGATGCGCCGCTTCGAGCGCTTCTCCGAACGCGCCGCGCAAAGCGAAGGCGTGACGCCGCTGCAATACCTGCTGCTGCTGCACATCAAGGGCTATCCGCATCGCGAATGGGCAACCATCGGCGAACTCGCGGAACGCCTGCAGGCGCAGCATCACGGCGTCGTCGCGCTGGTCACGCGCTGCGAAGCGCTCGGCCTCGTGAAGCGCAAGACGAGCGAAGCGGATCGCCGGCAAGTCGAGGTTCACCTCGAGCACGCCGGCGAAACGTTGCTCGCGCGTCTCGCGGCCATGCATCGCGCCGAGCTGAAGTCGCTCAAGGACGCGTTCCAGGTTCCCCAGATCGATTACTGACCCTTGCCCTTTCCACTCCGATGAACGCACCACACAAACGCGATTTCGCGACCAACGACCGCCTGCCCAGGATCGCGTTGCTCGCCGCCGGGATCGGCCTGCTCAGCACGCTGGCCGCATTCGTGCTGTTGAGCCTGATCCACCTGTTCACGAACCTGTTCTTCTTCCAGCAGTTCTCGTTCGCCGATCGCTCGCCGGCGAACAACACGCTCGGCGCATGGGTGATCGTGATCCCGGTGATCGGCGGGCTGATCGTCGGGATGATGGCGCGCTTCGGTTCGGAAAAGATTCGCGGCCACGGCATTCCCGAAGCGATCGAGGCGATCCTGTTCGGCAAGAGCCGCATGTCGCCGAAGGTCGCGATCCTCAAGCCGCTGTCGTCCGGCGTCGTGATCGGCAGCGGCGGCCCGTTCGGCGCCGAAGGCCCGATCATCATGACGGGCGGCGCGCTCGGCTCGCTGATCGCGCAGTGCGTGCACGTGACCGCCGCCGAGCGCAAGACGCTGCTCGTCGCCGGTGCGGCTGCCGGCATGACGGCCGTGTTCGGCACGCCGGTCGCCGCCGTGCTGCTCGCGGTCGAACTGCTGCTGTTCGAATGGCGTCCGCGCAGCTTCCTGCCGGTCGCGCTCGCCTGCGCGGTGGCCGGTTTCGCCCGCGCCGTGTTCTTCGGCGTCGATCCGCTGTTTCCGCTGACCACGGCGGCGCCGACGCCCGTCGCGCTGCTGTCGTGCATCGTCGCGGGCCTGCTGTCGGGCATGCTCGCGTGCGGCCTGTCGGCGGCGCTGTACCGCGTCGAGGACACCTTCGCGAAGCTGCCGGTGCACTGGATGTGGTGGCCCGCGCTCGGGGCGATCGTGATCGGCATCGGCGGCTGGCTCGAGCCGCGCGCGCTCGGCGTCGGCTACGACGTGATCGGCGACCTGCTGCATCAGCACATCGCATTGAAGATCGCGCTCGCGCTGTTGATCGTGAAGGCCGTGATGTGGGTGATCGCGCTCGGCTCGGGCACGTCGGGCGGTGTGCTCGCCCCGCTGCTGATGCTCGGCGCCGGCCTCGGCACCGTGCTGTCGCCGATGCTGCCGGGCGGCGACCCGGCGCTGTGGCCGCTCGTGTGCATGGCCGCGACGCTCGGCGCCACGCTTGGCGCGCCGCTGACCGCGATCGTGTTCGCGTTCGGCCTCACGCATGACGCGAACGCACTGCTGCCGCTGCTCGCGGCGACGCTCGTCGCGCACGGCTTCGCGACCATCGTGATGAAGCGCTCGATCATGACGGAAAAGATCGCACGCCGCGGCTATCACATCTATCGCGAATACGGCGTCGATCCGCTCGAGCGGCACGACATCGGCGAAGTGATGACGTCCGCCGACCTGCTCGTCGCGATCGACGGCGCAGCGACGCTCGATGCCGTCGAGTCGCAATACTTCGGCGCGAAGCAGACGCACCGTGCGTACCCGGTCGTGCAGAACGGCCGCCTGCTCGGTCTCGTCGATCGCGCGACGCTCGATGCACAGCGCGCACAGGCCGCGGCTGACACACCGATCTCCGGTGCATTCGCCAACCGTGAGCCTGCGGTCGCGCAAGCGCACGAAACGTGCCGCGTCGTCGCGTCGCGACTCGCGGTGCTCGGCCTCGAACGCCTGCCGGTCGTCGACGACGAGCAATCGATGCGCATCACGGGCATCGTGTCGCGCAGCGACCTGATCAAGCCCGCGCTCCAGCACTTCGACGACGAACAGAAGCGCGAACGCTTCCGCCCGATCGTCCCGGCCAACCTGCGCGACACAGGCACGCGCAAGGCCGGCTGACCCACCGCGCGGCGCCCTCGCCGCGCACGCCCCGCTCGCACCACCGCTTCCATTCGATGCGGCATGCCCCTCGCGTGCCGCATCGCCTTCCGCCGCTTCCCGTGTTTAAAGTTGGTTAACAATTCGACGGACGAAAGTTTGTCATCATGGTGCTCATGCGACGGGGCCATCAATCAGCCATTCCACTTCGCGATCAAAAAATGAGTTGCGGCACGGCATGCAGACGCATGCCGCTCGCCGCGACCGTCACGTCACCACACGACCGGGCAGCGCGCCGACCACGCCGCGCATGACGTCGTGCCGCACACGACGCATGCCGTGCCGCAGCAAAGTGCACAGCATCGGAGTCGCCATTTGGCAAGCGCGTTAACAACTTGTTTCGGAATAGCCGGAACCGTGCTCGCCCGATGCAATCTCACTGTTACGCAGTCCTGCTGCGCATCCCACTCAATCAATCACGACTCGAGGGAGATAACGTGAACGCGAAATACTTACCGCTCATCGCATTGACCGTGGCATTTTCTGCTCATGCAGCCGATTCTGCCCTCCAAAACGTGGGACAAAGCCAGAAACCCGCCGACCAGGTCGCGCAGTGCATCGCGAAGACCTGGGCCGACAAGTCACAGCAACAAGTGACGTCGCAGTATGAACTCGCGAACGGCCTCGCCATGGCCGTGTATGCGCCGGGCCAGCAGCCGCCGAATGGCGCTGCCGCCATCGTGCGCCCGGCCAACGCCGCCAATGCGAAGACCTGGGTGGGTTTCCGCGGCGGCGATGCATCGTCGGCCGGCGACATCAACGCCTGCCTGTAAAGAGAACAGGCGCTCCGGAAGGCCTTGCGCCCTCCGCTTGCGACAAGCCCCGCTTCGGCGGGGCTTTTCTTTTGCTGCGCGGGTGGTGTTACAGGTAGCTGCAGACGTAATCGAGCGTCTCGAGCACCTCGATGTCGAAGCGGCTCTTGCCCGGCACCGAGAACGATTCGCCCGCGCCGTAGGTCTGCCATTCGCTGCTGCCGTCGAGCTTCACGCGGCACTTGCCGGCCTGCACTTCCATCAATTCGGGTGCGTCCGTGCCAAAGTTGAGCGCGCACGGCAGGATCACGCCGAGCGTCTTGCGCGTGCCGTCCGGGAAGAGCACGGTATGCGACACGCACTTGCCGTCGAAATAGACGTTCGCGCGCTTGACGACCGATACGTTGTCGAATTGGGTTGCACTGGTCATGAAATGCCTCTGATTGCTGGATGCCGGATGGCGATGTTGTTGGAGGCCGGCCGGAGCGGCGGGCCGGCCGCTATGATACCGGCTCGCGCGGCAAGCGCCGGAATGGCGCGACCGCTGCGCGAGCCGCGTGCCAGTCAAACGACGGCAATGCCGCACGGGAAATCGTCAGGATGACGATGTATTGAAGGTCGCCGACCGCGGCACCGGTTCACCCCAGCCCCTTGCGCCGCGTGGAATCGCGCAGGCAGTCGAGCAGCATCGCCGCGGCCGGCGTCAGCGGGCTGTCGCGACGCGTGATCACCTGCACCGAGACACCCGGCAAGCGCTCGCGGATCGGCAGCACCGCGAGCTGGTCGCGCGCCCACTCGCCTTGCAGCAGTTGCTCGGGCATCGACGCGATCAGGTCGCAGCCGGTCATCAGACTGTGCGCGAGCCCGAAGCTCGGGCATTCGACGACGCGTGCCGGCACCGGCAGCCCGTAGGCGACGAACGAATTGAACAGCACCTGTGTCGAGCTTTCCGGCGACGGGTTCATCAGCCAGTCGGCCTCGACGAGATCGGCGAGCGACGTGGCCGACGCAAGCGGATGCCCCTTGCGGGCGACGATCAGCGACCGGCTCGAATAGAGTTCGGCGTGATCGAATTCGGCTGCCAGCAGTTCGGGCACGACGACGGCCACCGCGAAATCGAGCGAGCCATCGTGCAGGCGCGGCAGTGCGACGCCCGGAAACCCTTCGATCAGGTTGACGCGCGCCACCGGGAAGCGGCGCCGGAATGCGCGGAACGCATCGGGCAGGATCGTCACCGCGGCGGCCGGCGTGATCGCCGCCGCGACGGAGCCCGTCATTGCGCCCTGTGCCTGCTCGATGTCGTCGCGGGCGCGCTGCATTTCGGCGACGATCAGCCGCGCGCGCACCTGCAACTGCTGGCCGAACGCGGTGAGCTGCACGCCGCGCGCGGTGCGCACGACGAGCGACACGCCAAGCGCGATCTCCAGTTCCTTGACCGCCTTCGTCAGCGCCGCAGGCGACACGTTCAGGCGCCGCGCGGCCGCGCGAATGCTCCCCTCTTCCGCGACGGTGACGAACGCTTTCAGCTGATGGTATTTCATGGCGGCGACGCGTGATCCGTGGAAACCCTGTGCTGCGCGGCACACGCCGGCTCAGGGTATTCCCGAGCGGCAACCGGTGGTGAGCACCAAAGCAATTTATCAGCTTCTGGTACACAAAAGAAATTTATATGCTTGCTCGTCATATGTGCGCCAAACGCCCCACCTGCCCCACAGGAGACACCATGCTGCAAGCCGTGAACCCCGTCATCCCCGGTATCGCCGCGATCGCACCCGAGCTTGTCGAAGTGCGCCGCCGCATCCACGCTCACCCCGAGCTCGCATTCGAGGAAACGCTCACGAGCGATCTCGTCGCCGAGCTGCTCACCGGCTGGGGTTATGAAGTGCATCGCGGCATCGGCAAGACGGGAGTGGTCGGCGTGCTGCGCGAAGGGCAAGGCACGCGCACGGTCGGACTGCGCGCCGACATGGATGCACTGCCGCTCGCGGAAACCACGGGCCTGCCGTACGCAAGCCGCCACGCGAACAAGATGCATGCATGCGGCCACGACGGCCACACCGCAATGCTGCTGTGCGCAGCGCGCCACCTCGCAGCCACGCGCCAGTTCTCCGGCACGCTGAACCTGATCTTCCAGCCGGCCGAGGAAAACTTCGGCGGCGCGAAGGCGATGATGGACGACGGCCTGTTCGACCGCTTCCCGTGCGACGCGATCTTCGCGATCCACAACATGCCGGGCCGCGCGGCCGGCGACATGGCCTTCCGCACCGGCGCCGCGATGGCCTCGGCCGACCGCGTGACGATCACGCTGCGCGGTGTCGGCGGCCACGGCGCGATGCCGCATTTCGCGCGCGATCCGATGTCGGCCGCGGGCAGCATCATGGTTGCGCTGCAGACGATCGTCGCGCGCGAGGTCGATGCGCAGCACGCGGCCGTGATCACGGTCGGCAGCGTGCAGGCCGGCGAGACGTTCAACATCATTCCCGAAACCGTCACGATGAAACTGTCGGTGCGTGCGCTGAACGCCGACGTGCGCGCGCTGCTCGCGCGCCGCATCGAAGCGCTTGTGAAAGGCCAGGCGGAAAGCTTCGGCGTCACGGCGGAAGTCGACTACGACTACGGCTACCCGGTGCTCGTCAATCATGCGGAGCCGACCGCGTTCGCGGCCGACATCGCGCGCCAGATGCTCGGCGCCGAACGCGTCGAAACCGACGCCGCGCCGCTGATGGGCAGCGAGGATTTCGCGTTCATGCTCGAAGCGCGCCCCGGCTGCTACGCGTTCATCGGCAACGGGATCGGCAGCAAGGGCGGCTGCATGGTGCACAACCCCGGCTACGACTTCAACGACGACATCCTCGCGATCGGCGCGAGCTACTGGGTTCGCGTCGCCGAAGCCTGGCTCGCGGCCTGACGGCCCTTCATCCCATCGTTTCGCGCCCAACCGGGGAGCCCCACATGGAAACGTCCGCCCTTTCGTTCGCCGGCACGCCGGTCGATGCACGCGCCGCCGCGAAGAAACGCCGGCTGATCGCCGCCGCCGCCGTCGGCAACGCGCTCGAGTTCTACGACTTCACGGTCTACAGCTTCTTCGCGATCCTGATCGGCAAGCTGTTCTTTCCCGTGCATTCGCCGTTCGGGCAATTGATGCTCGCGGTTGCGAGCTTCGGCGTCGGCTTCGTCACGCGACCGCTCGGCGGGCTCGTGATCGGCATGTATGCCGACCGCGCCGGCCGCAAGAAGGCGATGATCCTCACGCTGCTGCTGATGGCGCTCGGCACCGCGATGATCGCGGTCGCGCCGACCTTCGCGCAGATCGGCCTCGCCGCACCGCTGCTGCTCGTGCTCGCGCGCCTGCTGCAGGGGTTCGCGTCGGGCGGCGAAGTGGGCGCGTCGACGACGCTGCTGCTCGAACAGGCGCCGCAGCATCGGCGCGGCTTCTACGCGTCGTTCCAGTTCTCGAGCCAGGGGCTCGCCGCGCTCGCCGGCGCGCTGACCGGCGTCGCGCTGACGTCGACACTGAACGCCGCGCAGCTGGAAAGCTGGGGCTGGCGCGTGCCGTTCATCATCGGCACGCTGTTCGTGCCGATCGGCTACTGGCTGCGCCGCACCGTCGAGGAAGTGCCGGCCGCCGCGCCTGCCGCCACGCACGACGAGCCGGTCGCATCGCTGCCGCTCGCCGACGTGCTGCGCCATCACGGCAAGGCCGTGTTCGCAGGCCTCGGCGTGACGATCGGCGGCACGTCGATCCACTACATCATCGTGTTCTACATGGCGATCTACGGCGTGCAGGTGCTGCACCTGCCGACGTGGCTGTCGATGACGGCCGGCTGCGTCGCCGGTGCGATCCTGATGCTCGTGACGCCGATCGGCGGCCACCTGTCCGACGTCTACGGGCGCAACCGGATCGTCTGGTGGACGCGTATCGTGCTGATGGCCTCGATCTATCCGGCATTCGTCGCGCTGAACCGCTGGCCGGGCGCCGCATCGCTGCTGTCGATCATCGCTGCACTGTCGATCGTGCATGCGATCAACATCGGCGCGACGGGTGCGATGCTCGGCGAACTGTTCCCGCGTGCGGTACGCGCCACCGGCGGCGCGCTCGTGTACAGCATCGGCGTCGCGATCTTCGGCGGCTTCGCACAGTTCTTCGTCACGTGGCTGATCGCGGCGACCGGCAATCCGAACGCGCCCGCGTGGTACGCGATCGGTTGCGGTGCGATGACGCTGCTCGCCGTGCGCTGCATGGATGAAAAGGCCGGGAAGGCACTCGACTGACCGGTGGCCGATGCGGCCGCGTGCCGCAAACGAAAAAAGGCACGGGTTCGACGACCCGTGCCTTTTGCGTGTCTGGCGTTGCGCCGCTCAGAACGTATGCATCATCCCGACATACGCCCCCGTCTGCGACTCGCCCGTCATCGGGCTCGTCCCCGACGTCGCGTCGCGCGGTGTCGCGAGCAGCGAGAAGTTCGAGTTGCCGCCGTTGCGCACATACGCGACCGTACCGTACAGGAACGTGCGCTTCGACAGGTTGTACGTGGTGCCGAGCACGTACATCATCGCGTGGCCCGACGGATCGTGCGACGCATCGCCGCCGCCGTCGCCCACCTTCACGTAGTAACCGCCGCCCGTCACCGCCCATTGCGGTGTCGCCGAATAGGTCGCGCCGAGCCAGTAGTGATCGGCGCGATCGGCCACGCCGGCCGGGCTGTCCGGCGCCTGGTAGTGCGTATACGCGCCCTGGATCTTGAACTTCGACACCTTCACGTTCGCACCGACGAAGTACTCGCGCGACGCGGTGAAGATATTGCTGAACTTGCCGTTGTTGTCGCGCAGTTCGTCGTAGATGCCGCGCACGTCGAGCAACGGCGAGTGGTACGAGATCATGATCCCGTCCGAGCGGCCGAAGTCGTCGGCCGCGCCGTAGTTGAAGCCGCGTGATTGATTGCCGAACGCATATTGCGCCTGCACGTCGAAGCCGCCGATCACCGGGCTGTGATACTCGATGTTGTTGCTGGTCTGCTGCCAGTTGCGGCCGCGCACGAGCGATGCCGACGAAAACGCCTGCTGCACGAACGGGTCGAATTCCCACACGCCGTCGCTGTCGATGAACAGGTTGCGGCCGGCCTGCAGTTGGCCCCACGTGTTGCTCTTCAGCCCGACGTATGCACGCCGCGACCACATGCGGCCGCCGCCCGTCTGGCCGTTCATCACCTGGAATGCGGTTTCCAGGTTGAAGACCGTCGACAGCCCGCCGCCGAGATCCTCGATGCCCTTCAACCCGAACATGCTGGTGCCCCAGTCGCCGCTTTCGGCGCTCCAGCGGGTCCCGCTGCCGCCGTTCGGCTTCGCGATGTGGTTCAGGTATTCGATGCCGCCGTCGACGCGGCCGTACAGCGTCACGCTCGTCTGTGCAAAAGCGGCCGCCGGTGTGGCAGCCGCGATCAGCCATGCGAAATGTTTGAGTCGCAAAATGATGCCCCCTCGGAGTCTCGACCTTCCAGCGCGCGCCCCATGCGCGCGCCCCGGGTCTGTTTATCCGCGATCGATCGAATAACGTCCGGGGCCCGCCGCGCAAAGCGCGAGCAGACCGCCGGCGATCGCGATGTTCTTGTAGAAATGAATCATGTTGTTGATCTGCTCGCCGCCCGTCATCGTCCAGTAGTGGTGGCCGATGATGCCGGTGCCGATCGTATAGAGCGCCAGCAGCAGCGCAAGCGCCCGCGTCTGGAAGCCGACCAGGATCGCGATTCCGACGAACAGCTCCATCACGACGGAGATCGCGGCGGAAATGATCGGCGCGGGCGCGCCTTCGGAACCCATGAACGCGATGGTCCCGGGGAAGTCGACGATCTTCTTCCAGCCAAACATGATGAACAGGATCACGAGCAGGATCCGGGCAAGCAGCAGCAGCACATCGCGCTGGGACGCGAGAAACGGTTGATTCGGTGTCATGGTGTCGATCAACGAAAACGATGCGCGTCGCTGGAACAGCCCCGGCGCACCGGATTGCGAATGAACCAGGACGGGCGACCACCTGCGCCGCCCGCCCCGCTCTGCAACAACCGGCATCGGGCAACAACCCGATGTGCTGTGCTCCTCCTCTTGTCAGTTATCGCCCTGCTTCGTCACGCGCCGCATCAACGCAGCTTCGCGACGTCCTGCTCGGTCACCTTCGCGGCCGGATTGCCGAACTGCCCGGTCAGGTAGTTCGTCAGCGCGGCGATCTGCGCATCCGACAGCTCGTGGCGGAACGCCGGCATCCCGACGTCCTCGCTGCCGGCCTTGCGTTCCACGCCGTTCAGGATCACCTGCACGAGGTTGGTCGGATTCGGCGCGCCGACCGTCGAGTTGTGGAACAGCGGCGGGTAATAGCCGTCCGGCGTGCCCTTGCCCTGCATCTGGTGGCAGGTCGCGCAGTTGCCGAGATAGAGCCGTGCCGGATCGATGCCGGACGACGCGAGCGCGACGCCGCGCAGCGTCAGGCCATCTTCGGCCGGCTTGCCCCACGACGAGCGCGATTGCTTCGCGTCGCCGCTGGCGACGGCCGGCACCGTGCGAATGTACGTCGAGATCGCGCCGATGTCGGCTTCCGTCATCTTCGAGAAGCTGTGCTCGACCGCCTCGGCCATCGGGCCGGCCGCCTGCGCGAGACCCGGCACGCTGCCGGTGCGCAGGTACTGGACGAGTTGCTGTTGCGTCCAGCCGCCGATCCCCGCGTTCGCGTCGGACGTGATGTTGTAGCCGTCCCAGCCCGCGAGCACCGAACCCGACAGGAAGCCGCCGCCCGTCTCGTCGAGCGACTTCTCCTGCATCGCGATGCCGCGCGGCGTGTGGCACGTGCTGCAGTGAGCGAGACCCTGGACGAGATACGCGCCGCGGTTCCACTCGGCGCTCTGCGCCGGCTTCGGCTCGTATGCGCCGTCCTTCAGGAACAGCCAGTTCCAGATCTTCAGCGGCCAGCGCATGCTCAGCAGCGCGGGGATCTCGTTCTTCGGCGGCGCCTGCTTGACCGGCTCGACGCCGTGCATGAAGTACGCGTACAGCGCCTGCACGTCGTCGTCGTTGATCTTCGCGTACGACACGTACGGCATCGCCGGATACAGGTTGTCGCCGTTCTTCGACACCCCGTGGCGCACCGCGCGCTCGAAGTCCTCGGCCGACCAGTTGCCGATGCCCGTCTCGGGATCGGGCGTGATGTTGCTCGTGTAGATCTTGCCGAGCATCGGGATCGGCATGCCGAGGCCGCCCGCGAACGGCTTGCCGCCCTTCGCGGTGTGGCACGCCATGCAGTCGCCCGCGACCGCGAGATATTCGCCGCGCTTGACCAGCGCCGGATCGGCCGCATCGGCCGCGCGTACGAGACCCGGCAGCGCAAGGCAGCCGGCGAGGAGGAAGGTGAGAGTAGATTTCCGCACGGTCAGACTTCCTTCTTCAGCGTGTCCGACATCCGCAGCGCAAGCGCCGCGATCGTCAGCGTCACGTTCACCGTACCGACGGTCGGCATCGTCGAGCTGCTCGAGATGAACAGGTTCGGATGGTCGAACGTGCGGCAGTCCTTGTCGACGACCGAGTCGCGTGCATCCGCGCCCATGATCGTCGCGCCCGTGATGTGGTTGTTCGGCGCGAACTCGTCGTTGAAAACGACTTCGGTGCCGCCCAGCACCTTCGCGGCCGTCGCGTAGACCTCGCGCGTGTGCACGGCGCCGCGCTTCACGTAATCGTCGATCGCATACGTGATCTCGGGGCGCGGGATGCCGACCGCGTCGGTGGCCGTCTTGCTCGGCACGATGCGGTTCTCGGGTTGCGGCAGGATTTCGTGGAAGCAGTCGAACTGCACGAAGCGCGCGGAACGGTCGCGGATCTGCGCGTCGAGCTCCTCGGGCTTCATCAGCTTGCCGCCCTTGAAGATCTTCTGCGTTTCCTGGTTGATGCGCGACATGTTCGACAGGTGGATCTTCTTCGCGGCTTCGTTCGCGCGGAACGGGCCGTCGCGGAAGCCGATCAGCGACGTCATCTCCTGCGGGCCGCGGCCCGGCCACAGCTTCTCGTTCGCGTAGAACGACACGCCGGTGCCCGGGTGGTCCATCAGGTTGCGGCCGACCATGTCCGAGCTGTTCGCGACACCGTTCGGGAAATCGCGGTTCGCGGACATCAGCAGGATCTTCGGGGTCTCGATGCCGTTCGCGGCAATCACGAAGTACTTGCCTTCGACGCGGTGGTCGGCGCCCGTCTTGTCCTTGTAGACCGCGGCGGTGATGCGCTTGTCCGGCCCGGTCTCGAGCTTGTAGACGACCGCGCTGTCGATCAGCTTCGCGCCGGCCTGCTCGGCCTTCTCGACGTGCACGATGCCGTTGTACATCGCGCCGATCGGGCAGATCGGCATGCAGTTGTTGTTCCCGCAACAAGTCGGCCGGCCGTCGTACGGGCGGCTGTTGCGCGCGACCGGCTCGGTCACCACGTGGAACTTCGGGTCATAGCCGTTGAGCGCGCTCTTGATCGTCTGCTCGTTGAACGACAACGGCAGCGGCGGCATCGGGTACGGCTCCTTGCGCGGCGAGTACAGGTCTTCCTCGGGGCCCGGGCCCCACACGCCGAGTTCCTCTTCCGCGCGCTGGTAGTAATGCTCGATGTCGTCGTACTGGATCGGCCAGTCGCGGCCGACGCCGTACACCGTCTTCATCTTGAAGTCGTTCGGGATGAAGCGCCATGCCGACGCGGCCCAGTGCCACGTCGTGCCGCCCACCGCACGGATGTACTGCGAGTTGAACTTGTGCTCGCCCTTCAGGATCAGGTAGTCGTTCGGCGGGCCGTATTCCGGATGCGGCGCCCACGCGCTCGACGGGTACGGTGCCATGAAATCGGTCTTGTCGACCTGGTTGCGGAAGCGTTCGACGATTTCCCAGCGCGGCATGCGCGGGCCGGCTTCCAGCAGGATCACGGACTTGCCCGCCATCGCGAGCTGGTGTGCAACGATCGCGCCTGCGACACCCGACCCGACGACGACGACGTCGGCCTTTTGCGTATCGGTATCGGCCATCAGGCTTGCCTCTCGATCGGTTTTTCGGCCCAGAAGCCGGGTTTGTTGGGGCAATACGACGGGATCACGAGCGTATCGGATACGACGCTGAACATTAATGCTTCTTCGTAGGTAATCACGACGTTGTCGACGATGCCGAGATACCACGCTTCAAGAATCTTCAGCGCGAGTGCTTCCTGATCGGGATTCAGCGAACCGGACGCGAGTGCGCCGGCGAGTTGCGGCAGGCTGTCGGCCGTCTTGAACGAGCCCTTCTGCAAGGCCTGCAGGAAGCGCTGGCCGAGCACGCGGCTCAACCCCTTCTTGCCTGTCAATGCTTCGGAGAGCGTCATGAACGTATCGAGCGGCGCGGTGCCGGGATCGTCGGCCAGGGCCCGCAACGCCAGCGAGCCGGTGAGGCCCGCCGCCGTCAGCGCCAGTGCGCCCTGCAGCCATTGACGCCGTGTGATGCCTGTTACGGCTGCGTCGCCAGTGCGACGCGAGTGGGGAGTGTTGTCGTTGTGCATGTTTCCTTCTCTCGAACACCGGATTCGGGAAAACCACGCTTGATATTTCTCAAACATTGGCGCGGACCTGAAATGTACGCGCACAAATCGGATCGAACAATCTTTTTATAGTCCATTAAATGTTCCGCAATCCGAGACAATCGACATTTCGCTGCATTTTTGTGTCGTCGACGCGACAAATCTGCGGTACGCACACCAGTGTCGCACGTCGACGACACACTGTGCGGTGCGATGCGCGCGCATGTCGGTCGGTTAGAATCGCGTGCAATCAAACAGAAAGCTTCCCTCCGAGGGCAATCGAGCGATGAAGCAGCACGACAAACAGAACAAAGCAACGCGAACCAACCACACCACCCGGCTGCTCTGGCGCATCGGCGCCGTCGCGGCGCTCGGCGGCGCCACGGCACTGTCGCTGCATGCGGGCGCGGCGCGCACGGTGAGCGTATCGCCGCAAGGCACCGTCACCGAAGTCCGGCAGAGCGTCGTCAAGTTCGACGAACCGATCGTCGCATTCGGCTCGGCGTCCGCGCCGAATCCCGCGCGCGTCACCTGCAACGACTCCACGGCCGCGCGCGGCCAGGGTCACTGGCTCGACGACAAGACCTGGGTTTACGATTTCGAAAACGACCTGCCGCCCGGCGTGCGCTGCTCGGTTGCGCTCAACGACACGTTGCGCTCGGTCGCCGGCAATGCGGCCAGCGGCCCGCGCCGCTTCACGTTCCAGACGGGCGGCCCGTTCCCGGTGAACGTGCGCCCCGGCTCGCGCGAGATCGAGGAACGGCAGATGTTCGTGCTGAAGCTGAACGGCCCGGCCGAACCGCGTTCGGCGCTCGCAAACATCTGGTGCGAAGCAGCCGGCATCGGCAACCGCATCCCCGTCACGGCCGCCGACGACGATGCGCGCAACGCCCTGCTCGATCACTTCGGTCTGAAGAAGGATGCCGCGCGCGTGCTGACGCTGTCGTGCGCGCAAGCGCTGCCGGCCAGCGCCAAGATGCAGCTCGTGTACGGCAAGGGCGTCACGAGCCCGAGCGGTATCCCGAACGAAACGGAACGACGCTTCGATTTCACCGTGCGCGCCCCGTTCGCCGCGAGCTTCTCGTGCGAACGCGAGAACGCGAAGGCGCCCTGCACGCCGCTGCGCCCGCTCACGCTGTCGTTCAACGCGCCGATCTCGCGCAAGAACGCCGAGGCGATCAAGCTGCGCGGCCCTGACGGAACGCTCGCGCCGACCTTCGCGGCCGACGACAAGAGCGAGGAAGTCACCACCGTCACGTTCAACCCGCCGCTGCCCGAACAGGCCGGCCTGACGATCGAATTGCCGTCGGGCCTGCGCGACGTGACCGACCGCTCGCTGTCCAACGCCGACCTGTTCCCGCTCGCGACGCGCACCGCGCCGATGCCGCCGCTCGCGAAATTCTCGTCGGGCACCTTCGGGATCGTCGAGCGCTTCGCGGAACCCGATTCGCCCGCGCTCGTGCCCGTCACGCTGCGCAACGTCGAAGCCGACCTGCATATCGACGGCCTCAACACCCAGGGCGCGCAGTTCTCGAACCTGAAGGTCGACGACGACACCGCCATCCGCCAGTGGATGCGCACGGTCGACCGCTTCGACAACTGGTCGATGACGGCCGGCTCGATCGACAGCCAGATTCCCGGCCTGCTCGAACGCAAGGGCCAGCATCCCGTGTACGTGCCGCGCGAGGCCGGCGAAAAAGCGCCCGCGCCGAAGGATCGCCGCATCGACGTGCGCTCGCTGACGCTGCTCAAGGGCCAGCCCGGCGTGCAGGCACTGACGCTGCCGAAGGCGGACCCGAAGGCGCTGCGCCCGTTCGAAGTCGTCGGCGTGCCGATCGACAAGCCCGGCTTCTACGTGCTCGAACTCGCGTCGCCCGCGCTCGGCCGCTCGCTGCTCGCGAAGCCGTCGAGCATGTACGTGCGCACCACCGTGCTCGTCACCAACCTCGCCGTGCATCTGAAACAGGGCCGCGAAAACAACCTCGTGTGGGTCACGACGCTCGACAAGGGCAAGCCCGTGCCGAACGCGCAGATCCGCGTGTCGGACTGCAACGGCGACGAGATCGCATCCGGCAAGACCGATGCACAGGGCCTGCTGAAGATCGACGGCGCGTTCGAATCGAAACGCGCCTGCAGTTCGTCCGATTCGGAGCAACGCTTCGACGACTACTTCGTGTCGGCCCGCGTGAACGATCCGAAGACGGGCCCCGACATGGCGTTCGTCAGCTCGGGCTGGAACCGCGGAATCGAATCGTGGCGCTTCAACGTGCCGACCGACACCGACAGCGCGCGAACCGTGCGCGCGCATACGGTCTTCGACCGCACGTTGCTGCGCGCGGGCGAAACCGTGTCGATGAAGCATTTCATCCGTGCCGAGACGCTGCAGAGCCTCGCGTTCCCGTCGCAATACCCGACGCGCGTGACGATCCGCCATCTCGGCACCGGCCAGACCTACAAGCTGCCGCTCACGTGGGCAGCCGACCACAGCGCGGACACGCAGTTCACGCTGCCGGCCGCCGCGAAGCTCGGCGAATACAGTGTCGAGCTCGAAGGCGGCCCGGAAGATGCACCGACCGCCACCTATTACAGCGGCAGCTTCCGCGTCGAGGCGTTCCGCCTGCCGGTGCTGAAGGGGTCGATCGGCGCGCGCGACGCGCAGAAGAGCCCGCTCGTCGCCGTGAAGGAAGCGCCGCTCGCGGTGCAGATCGACTACGTGTCGGGCGGCGGCGCATCGAACCTGCCCGTGCAGGTGTCGGCGCTGATGAAGTGGGCCTCGCCGCCGTTCGCGGATCGCTTCGAGGATTTCAGCTTCACGCCGTATCGTCCCGAAGCGAGCGACGGCAATGCCGACGACGATTCGCAGGACGGCGACAACGCATCGGCGTCGAACAACGATCCCGACGCGACGAAGCTGATCGCCGACAAGCTGCCGCTGACGCTCGACCGCAACGGTGCGGGTTCGGTCACGCTCAAGGGCCTGCCCGACGTCGACGCACCGAAGCGCATCGCGCTCGAAGCGACGTTCGCCGACCCGAACGGCGAAGTGCAGACGATTCGCGGCGACACGATCCTGTGGCCGGCCGCGGTGGTGGCCGGCATCAAGGCAGGCCGCTGGGTATCGGTCGGCCAGCGCGTGCCCGTGCAGGCACTGGCGGTCGACCTGCAAGGCAAGCCGCGTGCATCCGTGCCGATCGAGATCAAGGGCGTTGCGCACATCACGACGTCGTCGCGCAAGCGGATGGTCGGCGGCTTCTATGCGTACGACAACAAGAGCGACACGCGCGACCTCGGCGTGCTGTGCTCGGGCAAGACCGACGACAAGGGCCGCATGGCCTGCGACGCGACGCTCGAACAGGCCGGCAACGTGCAGCTGATCGCGGTGGCCAAGGACGGCGACGGCCGCACGTCGAATGCCGCGACGTCGGTGTGGGTCACGCGCGAAGACGAACTCTGGTTCGGCGGCGACAACACCGACCGGATCGACGTGATCCCGGAGAAAACCTCCTACGAACCCGGCGAAACCGCCCGCTTCCAGGTGCGCATGCCGTTCCGCTACGCAACCGCGCTGGTCGCGGTTGAACGCGGCGGCGTGATGGAAACGCACATCGTCGAGCTGAACGGCAAGAATCCGACGGTCGACCTGAAGGTCGGCGAATCGTGGGGGCCGAACGTCTACGTGTCGGTGCTCGCGCTGCGCGGCCGGATTCGCGAGGTGCCGTGGTACTCGTTCTTCACGTGGGGCTGGAAGGCACCGGTCGAATGGGCGCGCGCGTTCTGGCGCGAAGGCCGTCACTACGAAGCGCCAACCGCGTTCGTCGACCTGTCGAAACCCGCGTTCCGCTACGGGCTCGGCGAAATCAAGGTCGGTACGGGCGTGCACCGTCTCGGCGTGACCGTGACGACCGACGCGACGCGCTACACGGTGCGCAGCAAGGCGCAGGCGCACGTGAAGGTCACGCTGCCGAACGGCCAGCCCGCGCCGGCCGGCACGCAGATCGCGGTCGCGGCCGTCGACGAGGCGCTGCTCGAATTGATGCCGAACAACAGCTGGGACCTGCTCGACGCGATGCTGCGGAGACGCGCGTACGGCGTCGAGACGGCTACCGCGCAGATGGAAATCGTGGGCCGCCGCCACTTCGGCCGCAAGGCCGTGCCGGCCGGCGGCGGTGGCGGCAGCGCGCCGACGCGCGAGTTGTTCGACACGCTGCTGCTGTGGAATCCGCGCGTGACGCTGGATGCGAACGGCAGCGCGACCGTCGAAGTGCCGCTGAACGACGCGCTCACGCGCTTCCGGATCGTCGCGATCGCGGCAGTCGGCGCCGACCGTTTCGGCACCGGCAGCACGTCGATCCGCAGCACGCAGGATCTGCAGTTGATCTCCGGCCTGCCGCCGCTCGTGCGCGAAGGCGACGCGTTCCGCGCACAGGTCACGCTGCGCAACACGACCGACCGCGCGATGCAGGTGGTCGTGACGCCGCGCGTGACGGGCCTCGACGTTGCGCCGCAAACCGTTTCGCTTGCAGCGAATACGGCGACCGAAGTCGCGTGGACGATCACCGTGCCCGAGCAGGCGCTCGACGCGGCTGGTGCGCTGAACTGGCGCATCGAAGCGGCCGAGCAAGGCGGCAAGCGTGCATCCGACGCGCTGGCGGTCGCGCAGAAGGTCGTGCTCGCGCTGCCGGTCACGGTACAACAGGCGACGCTCGCGCAAGTCGACGGCACGCTGACGGTGCCGATCGCCTCCCCGGCCGGCGCCGCGAACAACACGCAAGGCCTGCCGCGCGGCGGCATCGCGGTGTCGCTGCAGTCGAAGCTGGCCGACGGGTTGCCCGGTGTAAAACGCTGGTTCGAACGCTATCCGTACCGCTGCCTCGAACAGCAGACGTCGCGCGCGATCGGTCTGCGTGACCCCGCGCAATGGCAGGCGCTGATCGCACGGATGCCCGTCTATCTCGACAGCGACGGGCTCGCGAGCTACTTCCCGCCGTCGTCCGACGATTCGCATGCCGGCAGCGCGACGCTGTCGTCTTACCTGCTCGTAGTGTCCGACGAGGCAAGCCGTCTCGACCCGCGCTTCGCGCTGCCGGAAGACCTGCGTACGCAGCTCGAGGCCGGGCTCGCGCGCTTTGTCGACGGCCGCCTCGAGCGCAACACGTGGGCGCCGCGCCAGGATCGCGACCTGCGCAAGCTCGCCGCCATCGAAGCGCTGTCGCGCTACGGCGCCGCGCAGGGCCGCATGCTCGGCTCGATCGAGATCGCGCCGAACCAGTGGCCGACTTCCGCCGTGATCGACTATCACGCGATCCTGACGCGCGTGAAGGACATCCCGCAACGCGACGAGAAGCGCGCGCAGGTCGAACAGATCCTGCGGGCGCGCCTCACGTACCAGGGCACGCAGCTCGTGTTCTCGACCGCGCGCGACGACGACCTGTGGTGGCTGATGACCAGCAACGAGACCAACGCGGCACGTCTCGCGCTGGAATTCGCGGGCGACCCGGCATGGAAGGACGAGATGCCTCGCGTGACGGCCGGCCTGCTTGCATTGCAGCGCCAGGGTGCATGGCAGACCACGACGTCGAACGCGCTCGGCCTGCTCGCGGTCGAGCGCTTCTCGCGCACCTACGAGAGCACGCCGGTAGCCGGCGCGACGAAGGTCGCGCTCGGCGGCGACGAACGCACGATCTCGTGGTCGCAGGGAGCGGCACCGGCACCCGCATCCGTCGACACGCCGGCGTCGGCTACCCCGGCTACCCGCGCCGCCGCGGCCCGCAGCGTGATGCTGCCGTGGCCGCGCGCGTCGCAGGCGCCGGCCACGCTGTCCGTCACGCAGGACGGCACGGGCCGCCCGTGGGCCACGATCGAAAGCCTCGCGGCCGTGCCGCTGCGTTCGCCGTTCGCGGCCGGCTACCGGATCACCAAGACCGTCACACCGGTATCGCCCGCCGTCAAGGGCGTGCTGACGCGCGGCGACGTCGTGCGCGTGCATCTCGACATCGATGCGCAGAGCGACATGACGTGGGTCGTCGTCAACGATCCGGTTCCGGCCGGTTCGACGATCCTCGGTTCGGGCCTCGGCCGCGACTCCGAAGCCGCGACGCAGGGCGAGAAGACGCCGGACGGCGCATGGCCGGCGTTCATCGAGCGCGACTTCGACGGCTACCGCGCGTACTACGACTATCTGCCGAAGGGCAAATTCTCGGTCGAGTACACGGTGCGGCTGAACAACGTCGGCACGTTCGGGCTGCCGCCGACGCGTGTCGAGGCGCTGTACGCGCCGTCCGTGTACGGCCTGTGGCCGAACCCGCCGATGACCGTGAAGCCGGCCGAAGCGGGCAAGTAACGAGACCTTGATGATCGATCTGGCATTGCCGCGGCCGGCGCGTTTCGCCGGCCGCGTATTCGTGGCCATCGTGCTGGCGGCGCCGCTCGTCGCGCATGCGCTGCCGAGCTACGACGAAGTGCGCCGCAACTGGCGCAGCTCCGACTGGGTGCTGCTCGCGCGCGACGGCACGCCGCTGCAGCGTACGCGCGTCGACCTCACCGAACGGCGCGGCGACTGGGTGTCGCTTGCCGACGTATCGCCCGCGTTTCGCGAGGCGATCGTCGTGTCGGAAGACAAGCGCTTTTATGAACACAGCGGCGTCGACTGGCGCGGCATCGCCGGCGCCGCGTGGGGCAACCTGTGGAACGAGCGCACGCGCGGCGCGTCGACCGTCACGATGCAGCTCGCCGGGCTGCTCAGCGATTCGCCGCGACGGTCGGGCCAGCGCTCGCTGCCGCAAAAGGCGACGCAGGCGGTCAACGCGCTGCTGCTCGAACGCGGCTGGCGCAAGGACCAGGTGCTCGAGGCGTACCTGAACCTCGTGCCGTTCCGCGGCGAGACGATCGGCCTCGCCGCGCTGTCGCAGGTGCTGTTCGGCAAGGCGCCGTCGGGCCTCGACGCGCGCGAAGCCGCGATCGCGGCCGCGCTCGTGCGCGCGCCCAATGCAACGCCCGCGAAAGTCGCCGAGCGCGCGTGCCGGATCCCGCGCGACATGCCTGCAGACCGGAAGAGCGCAGTGTAGGGACAA
>NZ_JAAGPE010000630.1:0-1625 GCF_017104605.1 Burkholderia sp. Ac-20384
GGCGGCGGCGGTCGCAGCCGGTGCGCGATGACGCGCAAGCAGCGCGTCGACCGCCGCCGGATAGCCGGCGAGCGCGTGCAGGATCTGGTGGCGGCCCGTCTCGATCTCGCGCGCCAGCACGATTTCGCCTTCGCGCGTGAGCAGCGGCACCGCCTGCATGCGCCGCATGTAGAGCGCGAGCGGATCGGTCGACGCGCCCGTGCCGCGTGCAAGGTCGCCGAGCATCGCGCGGCCTTCATCGAGCGCATCGCGATCGACGTCGACAAGCGCCGAACCGGCGAACGGCGCAGGCGCGGCCGGCTCGTCGAGCACGGCGATGCCGATGTCGGCGAGCGCGGCGCGCACGACGTCGAGCGCGTCGGGGCTGTCGCTTTCGGGCGGCAGCGCGTCGACGAGGTCGGCGTGAGTCAGATATCCCTGTTCGCCGGCGAGCGCCAGCAACTGGATGATCGGATCGAGCGGCGTGTCCGCCCGGGGAGTGGGGCGTGGCGTAGTCATGTCGATGGCGGCGTGAGCCGCGTTCCTGTCTGGGCGGGCCGAAGTCCGCTGGTTTCGGGCCGCCGGTTGCTCGCGAACCCCCGTCCGCGCCGGCCAGCCTGACATCGTTCAAGTTGAGGGCATTTGCGCGAACTTCAACGCGAGTGCGGCAGACCTGCCAGCACGCGGCGTGCCCGCGCGCCCGTCCGGTGCAGGAAACAAAAAGTAACCGATCATACCGAGCGGAAATCTGCAGGGGACGTAAGCTAGAGTCAGGCGCGCGCCTGGCGGCGACGCGCGGATTCTGCCGGAGCAACACATGACCCCGATTCCTGCCGCGAGGTGTGCGGTATTCGCATTGACGACGCTGACCCTCGGCGGCTGTTATTACACGAGTCCGTATGGCTATGCCCCGTACTATGCGCCGGCGCCGGCCACGCTGACGCAGCGCGAGATCCCCGTCACGCCGGCTGCACCGGCCACCACTGTGCCGGGCCCGACCTCGGCGGCGGTCGCGCCGCCCGTGGCCGACCCGGCTCCCGTCTACGTCGCGCCGGCCTATCCGCCGCCGTATCCCTATCCGTATCCGTACTATGCCCCCGCGTATTACCCGGGCTGGTACGGCTGGGGCGCCCCGGCGATCTCGGTCGGCTTCTGGGGCGGATGGGGCGGCGGCTGGCGCGGACGCGGCGGTTACTGGCATCGTCCGTGGGGCGGCAGCCACTGGGGTGGCGGCTGGGGCGGGCATCGGCATTGACCGGCGCGCGGCGGCACCGCGCGGGAGAGCATCATGAGGAACACGATTGTCCGAAGTCTGTGCGTCGTCCTGCTCGGCCTGGCGGTCGCGCCGGGCATTACGCAGGCACAGAGCACCGGCTACACGAATTCGCCGGCCGAACTGTTCGCCGGGCCGGCGCCCGACTATCCGGTGGTCGCGCAGATTCCGCCGGGCACCGCGCTGGACGTGTTCGGCTGCCTGAGCGACTACACGTGGTGCGACGTCGCGCTGCCGGGCGTGCGTGGCTGGATCGACGCGCAACTGATCGACTATCCGTACCAGGGCGGTTACGCGCCGCTGCTCGACTATGGCGCGATCATCGGCGTGCCGATCACCGGGTTCGCGATCGGTGCGTACTGGGATCGCTACT
>NZ_JAAGPE010000631.1:0-1767 GCF_017104605.1 Burkholderia sp. Ac-20384
TACGAAGCGACTTGTCAGCCTTCGTCGTAACGTCGTCCTCGCCCTCATTCATCTCCCGCTTGCCGCGCGCAACACGCGGGCGCAGCCGCAGCTCGTTTAAGCGCCACTGCACGGCCACACTGAACGCTACGACCTCTTGCTGACCGTCATCAAAGCGTTGCGTGCGCACCACGTACTCATCGCTGAACGGCGAATAGTGAGCCGACCCAACACCTGCCGCACCCGCCCAGCGGTTCCATCAATCTGTTGCATCGACCGGTTGAATCCGCACCGGGCATCGTTCACAAGACTTTGGAACTGACGCGATTCGTGCTCTCCAATGCCTGCATCCACGTTGGATACCTCGTATATCCGATGTTGATCACCGCCCGGGATCGCTGCGAACGATCGCCGGGTTTTCTTTTTACAGCGCCCGCTTCAAGCCTTCGCGCGGACCGTTTCCGTTAAGTGTTAGAGGTACAAGTTTAGGGGCGCGCTGCGCGCGCCCCGGCTGTCCTCGCTACCGCTGCGGGCAGGCGGGTCGCGTCGCATCATTCCCGCTCCAGCGCCCTCAGAACACTCACCGCCGAAGAACGGCAGCTTTGCAGCGAGGGGGCCGCTTGCAACGCCCACGCCTTCGCTCAGCCGCCTCGCTAATACCCGCTGCTCGGTCCGGCCGGCCGCGCTGAGCCGCGCGACGTAGAGCGAAATAAATCTGTCTACATGAACGCCCCCCTTTGCGCCAGGTTTTCGAGGTTTTGACGAACAGGATGGGCTGCAGCTCTACATTCGGCCTTGTTGCAGCCTGGTTTGCTGCGGGCCCCTATGAAATCCGCTGACTCACGCCTCATTCACTTCACGAGCTTGTTAGGCTCAGACAGATTTTCAGGCTTGGTGAGTCCCAGGTCCGACCTGTTTTGTCATTACACTCGAATGCCGCCGCAACTTTTGACGTTCCATCCCTTCCAGCAAAGTCTTCCAGTAGGCCAGCCGGGTCACGCGGGCTTGATGCTTTCGTAGTCGTTCCGGTATGGACGTTGATGTGCCAGCATCGCCCAGATTATTCTGGCAAGTTTGTTGGCCATCGCGACGATGACGACGTTCAACGGACGCCGCTGTTTCATCTGCGTCACCCATGGCCCCGGCTCTTTCACGCGATAGATAATGCTCCGCGCGCCGTGAACGAGCAAACCCCAACGACGGATTTGTCCAACGCAGCTCGACCGACACCCATCACCTCGCCGTACTCGGTTAGCAAGCCGCGCAGACTGTTAATCTGCATCGTGCGAAACTTCACCAGCTGCTGACGCATGCGATGCAGCGCGAGGACTGCCTGCTGAGCCTCGGTCTTCACAGCAACCTCCTTGCTGTCCATCTGCGCGGCCATCCAGATTGCTCGAGCATCGGCCGCATCGTTTTTGTTGCGGATGTTGAATGCCTTGACGAATTTCGCTGGCATCAGCTTCACCCGGTGGCCCATCTCGATCAATCGCCGTGCCCAGTGTTGGGATCCGCTGCAGGACTCCATCCCGATAAGGCAAGGGCTACGATTTGCAAAATATTCGAGAAACGCTGCTCGTTTCACAGGTCTGTTCACGATTTCGCCGGTTTCCGGATCGACCCAGTGCACCTGCATTACGCTTTTTGCGATGTCCACACCCACTGACCTGCTCCCCGCGTTTAGTACGGTGACGGTGTAGAGTCCGTTCCAGAGAGGAACGGCAATGAAAAAGCGATTCACCGAAGAGCAAATCATCAGCATCTTGAAGGAAGCCGAGGCTGGCCTGA
>NZ_JAAGPE010000632.1:0-240 GCF_017104605.1 Burkholderia sp. Ac-20384
TACAGTATACGACAGCTATGTGGGAGAGTAATGTATGCATGGAGAGGATGGCAGAGTAGGTGTGCGCATGAGAGATTGAGTGTGACGTGATAGGAGTGTGGATGCACGTGTAGTCAATGGGCTAGAAGGTGAGAGTTATGCACAGTGTGGTAGACCGTAGATTGGTGGGTAGATGAGTGTGATCGTTTGGTGAGAGCAAAATAGTCGTAATCGAGAATTGATTTTTTTTTTTTAATAATC
>NZ_JAAGPE010000633.1:0-1276 GCF_017104605.1 Burkholderia sp. Ac-20384
CCCGGCAATTCGCTCGCCGCGATCGCGCGCGCCAGCGCCTCGTCGTTGAACGACCACAGATCCTCGATCGAGCCGCCGCCGCGACAGACCAGCAGCACGTCGACCTCGCGGCGCGCATTCGCGGCCTCGACGGCCGTGACGAGCTTGTCGGCGGAACCGGCGCCCTGCACGGGCGCCGGATAGACGATCACCGGAATGTGCGGCGCCCGGCGGGCGAGCGTGGTCAGCACGTCGCGCAGCGCAGCCGCCTGCAGCGACGTGACGATGCCGATCGCGCGCGGGTGGGCCGGCAGCGGCCGCTTGCGCTCGGGCGCGAACAGTCCCTCGCTCTCGAGCTGCGCCTTCAGCCGCAGGAACGCCTCGTACAGGCGCCCCTGCCCGGTGCGCCGCACGGCCTCGACATTGAGCTGCACTTCGCCGCGCGGCTCGTACATCGTGACAACCGCGCGCACCTCGATCCGGTCGCCTTCGCGCGGCGTGAATTCCGCGTATTGCGCGCGGCCGCGGAACATCACGCAGCGCATCTGCGCCTGCTGGTCCTTGATCGAGAAATACCAGTGGCCGCTTGCGGCGCGCGTGAAATTCGACACTTCGCCCGAAATCCACAGTAGTGGAAACGAGCGCTCGAGCATCGTCGAAATCGCGCGATTGAGCGCCGAAACGGGAATCACTTCGTCGCCGCCGCGGGTCGCGCCCGGTGCGGCAAATGGGGAGTCGGAAGGCATGGACGGTCGGATGAATGCTGGCGGCGACACGATAGTCCGACACGCGCGCGACGTCCAGCGCCGGGCATATGCGCGATGACGTTCGGAAGGTGTCCACACTTTGGCAATCATCGGCCTAAAACACGTGAAAACCGCTGAAAAATCCAGACAATTAGCTATAACACATTGATTTTTATATATTTTTAAACCTTTCGGAATGATTCTCATCCGATTCGAAGCCCACCCGGCGGGCGTTTGACGTCATCGGGCGAGGAGTTTTTCACAGAGTTATCCACAAGCCGCCGCGATCCGGCCCCACCGGCTGCGGCGGCCGGTCGCGCTTGCCGCGCCCGCCTGCGGCGCGCTAGAGTGCCGCCTTCCGAAGACCCTGCGGCATGTGCCGCCCAACGGAGAATCCGCCTTGACGAATCCGTCCCACGCCGCGGCGCACGAGATGCCGCGCCCGGCCCGATGAGCGCGCCCGACGGCCCGCTCGCCCGGCTCGAAGCCCGCCTGATGCGCGAATGGCAGCGCCGCGGCGCGCTCGCGTGGGCGCTCACGCCGTTCGCGTG
>NZ_JAAGPE010000634.1:0-1757 GCF_017104605.1 Burkholderia sp. Ac-20384
GACGCTTCGCCGCGAACAGCTCGACTTGCGGACGCGGCCGTGCGGTGCGGGCGCGATCGGCCTCGCGGGCGAGCGCGGCTTCGCGCTCGGTCACGCCCGGCACCTGCAGCCGCAGCTTCTTCACCGCCGCGCGCCCCGTGGCCGCCATGAACGCGACCTTGCGCGGATGCACGCCCTGCAGGTCTTCCGCCGTGATGCGGATGCGTTCGAGCGCCAGGTAGCGGCGCACGAAATCCGCGTTGCGGTCGCCGATGTTGATCGTCGTCATCCCGGCCAGCACGGCAGCGCCCCCGAACACCTTCGCCTCGAAGCGTTCGCGGCGCCCGCCAGCCTTGATCATCTCGTTGATCAGCACTTCCATCGCATACGCGCCGTAGCGCATCGATTCCGACGCGGCTGCGCCCGGATCGGCGCCGTCGTCGGGCAGCATGAAGTGATTCATCCCGCCGATGCCCGCGTACGGGTCGTGCAGGCACGCGGCGACGCACGAGCCGAGCACGGTCATCAGCACCATGTCCTCGGACGTCGTGTAGAACTCGTTCGGCAACAGCTTCACGCCGGGACGGCCGAAGTGGTTGTCGAAGTAGCGATTGGTGGCGATCGGCAGGGCGCTCATCCGCGCTCTCCAAGAGCTGATGCGGCACCCGCGGCATGCATGCGCGCGGGAGACGACATCGCAAGTGCTTGCGCACTACGCGGCCGCGCGCCAAGGGCGGCGTCGCGGGTCAGTTCGTACACCGTCTGCCCGCGCAGCCGGAACGCCTGCGTGACATACGTGAAGTTTTCCGAATGGCCGGCGAACAGCAGCCCGCCCGGCTTCACGAGCGGCTCGAAGCGCGACAGCACCTGCCCCTGCGTCGGCTTGTCGAAATAGATCATCACGTTGCGGCAGAAGATCGCGTCGAACGGCTTCGCGATCCCGTAATCCGCATCGGTCAGGTTCAGCTGCTCGAAGCGGATCATCGCGCGCAGCTCGGGGCGCACCTTCACTCGGCCGGCCTGCGGGCCGGTGCCCTTCAGGAAGAAGCGCTTCAGCCGCTCCGGCGCCAGGTGCTTGACCTGGTCGTACGTGTAGATGCCGGCTTCCGCCTTCGCGAGCACCTGCGTGTCGAGGTCGGTCGCGAGGATCGACGCACCGCGCGCGGCCGATTCGCCGAGCGCCTCGATCAGCGTGATCGCGATCGAGTAAGGCTCCTCGCCGGTCGACGCCGCCGAGCACCAGACCGATACCGGCGCCGGCCGCCCCTTCACGAAATCCGACAGGATCGGGAAATGGTGCGACTCGCGGAAGAACGCGGTCAGGTTCGTCGTCAGCGCATTGGTGAACGCTTCCCACTCGAGCGGATCGTCTTCCTGCTCGAGCAGGTCGAGGTAGTCGCGGAACGTGTCGAGGCCGCGTGCCCGCAAGCGGCGCGCGAGACGGCTGTACGCCATGTCGCGCTTGTGCTCGGACAGCGAGATCCCCGCGCGTTGATGGATCAGCGCGCGAATGCGTGCGAAATCCGCGCCCGTGAACGCGAAGTCGCGCCCCGGCTCGCCCGCGCGAGGCGAGGCATCCGGTGCATCGGGTCGAAACGGCGCGCGCGCGTGCGGCATGGCTTAGAAGGTCTCCCAATCGTCGTCGGACGTGCCGGCCGTGGCCGCCGCCGGCTTCTCGCCGTTCAGCGCCGGGCGCACGAGCGCGGGCTTCGCGGCCGGCTTGTCGGCCGGTGCGGCGGTCTTCGAGAGACGCGGCCCGTAGCCGCCCGCAGCCGTGC
>NZ_JAAGPE010000635.1:0-268 GCF_017104605.1 Burkholderia sp. Ac-20384
GTATGTGACACGCTACGTGTGATCATGTCTGTGATCAGTCCCTTGTGGTCGTTTTCGTTCTGGTCTGTTGCGTTCACTCTGAGCTTAGCATGTGTGTAATCAGACTCGGACGCATGTACTCTAGTTAGTGTGTCTTTGACTTGAGAGTTGTCATGTCACTGTCGTTTGTTTGTGTTCGTTTTTTTCTTAGTTAGGTCGTTTGTAGCTGTTTGATTGTTTTTTTTTTTTTTTTTAATGATCCGGCGACCACCGATATCTACCCAGTATC
>NZ_JAAGPE010000636.1:0-1301 GCF_017104605.1 Burkholderia sp. Ac-20384
TCGTCGCTGAGCCGGTCGACGCCGTCGGTCACGACCTGCTGCCCGGCCGCGAGCCCGGCGACGATCGCGGTGGCGCGGCCGTCGCTCGGCCCGAGCGTGACCTTGTGCACGGAGACTGTCCGGTTCGCATTGACGAGATATACGTAGTCGCCCGGCGCGCCGTTCTGCACCGCGGCGGTCGGCACGAGCACCGCGTCGTGCAGCGTGTCGACGCCGAGCCGCACGTTGACGAATTCGTTCGGGAACAGCGCTTCGTCGTCGTTCGCGAACGTCGCGCGCAGCGTGACGGTACCCGTGGCGGTCGCCATCTGGTTGCCGATCGCGTACAGCGTGCCGGTGGCGACCTGCTTGTCGTCGTCGCTCGAATAGACGGTCACCGGCAGCTTCGCGCCCGCGCCGACGCGGCGGATGACGGCCGACAGCGCGTTTTGCGGCACCGTGAACTGCACGGTCATCGGCTTCATCTGCGTGATCACGACGATGCCCGTCGAGCTCGACGACGTCACGTAGTTGCCCGGGTCGACGAGCCGCAGCCCGACGCGGCCCGCCACCGGCGCGGTGATGTGGCAATAGGCGAGATCGAGATCGTATTGCGCGATGTTCGCGCGGTCGGCCTTCGTCGCGGCCTCGTCCTGCTGCACGGTGAACTGCGCATCCTGATAGGTCTGGTCGGCGATCGACTTGTGTTCGGCGAGCTGCGCGTAGCGGGCAAGATCGGCGCGCGCCTGCGCGAGGCTCGCCTCGTCCTTCGCGAGCTGGGCCTGCGCCTGCTGCTTGCTGATCTGATACTGGCGCGGATCGATCTGCGCGAGGAACTGGCCCTTGGCGACTTCCTCGCCTTCGTGATAGCCGACTTCGGTCAGGTAGCCGCTCAGTTGCGGCAGCACTGTTACGGTCGCGACCGGCGTGACCGTGCCGAGTTCGTTCAGCACCACAGGCATGTCGCCCGTCGACGCGGTCGCGACGCTGACGACCTGGGCCGGGGTCGCGCGGACCGGCTTCGTCTGGCGCAGCAGGTGAAAGACGATCAGCGCGACCGGTACGGCCAGCACGGCGATGACGATCCAGCGGCGCGAGCGGCGCGGTGTCGGCGGGGCGGATGGGGTTTCGCTCATGTCCGCGTCTCGCAGGGACGATGCATCGCGCTACGGGCTGGCATGAGAGGACTCCTGAGAATGGGGTGGATGCGACGGGGGGGCAGGGCAATGCAGCCGTACGCGGGCAACGGGCCGACGCCGCGTGCAGACGCAGGCGGCGATGCGGCCGAGGTCGGAACCGCGGCCGGATGAATGACGCGGGCG
>NZ_JAAGPE010000637.1:0-1446 GCF_017104605.1 Burkholderia sp. Ac-20384
ACGTCGCGGAACTTGCCCTGACGGAACAGTGCGATTTCACGCGCCTTGCGCTCGTCCGGCAGCACGATCACTTCTTCGCCCGCACCCGGCACTTCGGACAGACCCTGAATTTCGACCGGGATCGACGCGCCGCCGGGCGCGCTGCTGTTCGCGCCGGCGATGAATGCCTATGCGGTCGGGTTCTTCACGCCCGGCAACGACCACGGCGGCGTCGGGCTCGGCAATGCGTGGCTCTACTGGGATGCGGTGACCGGCAAGCCCGTCGCCACTCAGGTGCCGGGCCGCGGCTCGGCCGGCGACCTGTTCATGCAGGCGCAGTTTCCGCTGCACTCGGGGCGGATCGCCGGCGTCGCGGGCCGCGCCGCGGTGAGCGTGCTCGGTATCGTCATCGCGATGCTGAGCGTGACCGGCATCTGCATCTGGGTGAAGAAGCGCAGCGCCCGCGTGCGGGCCGCGCGCAGCACGCGGGCGGTTGCACCGGCGTCGTCGCGCGCCGCGAGGTGAGGGGTTGCGCGTTGCGCCCCGCTTCGTGAGCGGTGCGCGGGCGGTTCAACCAGCGCAGGGCCGCGGCACACGACGGGTGGCCGGCGGATGCCCGCGCCGTCAGCTCGCCTTGCGGCGGCGTGCGGGCTGCTTGCCGCCGAGCGCCGCGCATTGCGCGTGGCACGGGCAGCCGACCTCGTGATCGTTGACCATGCCGGTGGCCTGCATCAGCGCATAGCAGATCGTCGAACCGACGAACTTGCAGCCGTATGCCTTCAGCGCCTTGCTGAGCGCGTCGGACTGTTCAGTCGACGCGGGCGCGTCGCGGTACGATTGCCACGCGTTCTGGATCGTCGCGTTGCCGACGAACGACCACAGGAACGCGGCGAGCGATCCGTGCTCCTCGCGGATACGCTGCACGGCACGCGCATTGGTGACCGCTGATTCGACTTTCGCGCGGTTGCGCACGATGCCGGGATTCTCCAGCAGCTTCTCGATGCGCTTCGGCGTGAAGCGCGCGACGGCATCGACGTCGAAATCCGCAAAGGCTTCGCGATAGCCCGCGCGCTTGTTCAGGATCGTCGACCACGACAGCCCGGCCTGGGCCCCTTCCAGGATCAGCATTTCGAACAGGTGGCGATCGTCGTGCGACGGCACGCCCCACTCGGTATCGTGATAGTGAGCATCCGCTTCCGTCTTCACCCAGTTGCACCGCTGCGACATCGTCTGCCTCGCTTTCCGTATCGATTCGATCGCGTCAGCATAGCGGAAGCCCTTTTCACGGAACAGCCGGCCGAACGGCAGATGGGCGCGCGGCGCCGATCCGGTTAAGCTTGGCGCCTGTTCGAATCAGCGGGATGAAGGCATGGCGGCATTACTTTTTGCGATCGGCATCGACGGCGGCGGCACGGGCACGCGCGCGGTGCTGGCCGACCGGCACGGGCGCGAGCTCGCGCAGGGGCG
>NZ_JAAGPE010000638.1:0-237 GCF_017104605.1 Burkholderia sp. Ac-20384
GAAAAAAAAAAAAAACAAAAAAAAAAAACAACAACAACACACGACTCAATCTACAGTGACACTACTAACAACAGCTCTCAGCGACGTGACATAGAACACGGACAGGTAGAACAAGTCAGATTGCTGCAGACAGAGCAGGTGCCGTGCAAACGGCACACGGCAACAGGCATTGCATCACGGCAGACGACGCACACACTGCAACCTACCGAACACGTAGACACGAAACGTAGCCGGAGA
>NZ_JAAGPE010000639.1:0-1583 GCF_017104605.1 Burkholderia sp. Ac-20384
CTCGGCAGCACGCTGACGTTCAGCGTGACGTCACCGGTGCGCGGGCGGCTGCGCACGGAGAGTGCCGGCTCGAACGCGCGCTCGAGCACGCTGAGGCCCTGGCGCACCTGCAGCGCGAGCGCGTGCGCGGCGTGTGTCGGCGTCGCGCCGTTACGCTCGCGCGTGAAGAGCGGATAGCCGAGCTGCGCCTCGAGTGCGCGGATGTGCTGGCTGACGGCGCCTTGCGTGAGCGCGAGTTCGTCGGCCGCACGCGTGAAGCTCTGCAGCCGCACGGCGGTCTCGAACGCGCGCAGCGTCTGCAGCGGAGGAAGGTGGATGCGTCGCATGCGGGTATTAGTAACACTAATGCCCGAGCACGACAATTCATCGTTTGCGGCGGGCAGGCACGCGTTCCTACACTCGGTTCCGTCTTCCACAGCCCCGTCGGGCCACACCACCATGAACGCCTATCGTCTCTATCTTTCGCCGGGCGCCTGCTCGCTTGCCGCCCACATCGCGCTGGAGGAAACCGGCGCGCCGTTCGACGTCGAGATCGTCTCCGTGCAGCAGCAGCAGAACCTCGAAGCGCGCTATCTCGCGATCAACGCGAAGGCGCGCGTGCCGGTGCTCGCGATTCCGGGCGAGCCGCACGTGCTGACCGAAACGCCCGCGATCCTCACGTATCTCGCGCGCCGTTACCCGGATGCGCAATTGCTGCCGCTCGGCGATCCGCTGCGCGAGGCTCGGTGCCACGAGTGGCTCGCGTGGCTGGTCGGCTGGGTGCATGGCGTCGGCTACGGCGCGCTGTGGCGGCCGGGCCGCTTCATCGGCGATCCGGCGTTGCACGGCGAGGTCAGCGCGCACGGGCGACGCACGATCGAAGCCGCGAACGAAACGATCGAAGCAGCGCTCGCCGACGGCCGCCCGTGGGCCGAGCCGGGCGCGCATTCGATCGTCGATCCGTTCCTGTTCGTGCTGTATCGCTGGGGTGTCGCGATCGGGCTCGACATGACGCGGTATCCTGCGTGGACCGCCCACGCGCAGCGCGAGGCCGAACGACCGGCCGCCCGACGCGCGCTGGCGCGCGAAGCGGCCTGACGCAAGCTTGGGCGTCGCGGCGGGTGCCGCGATGCCCGCAGGCAACGCGCGGCCGCTAGCGCGCGGCGAACAGCGGATAGGTGGCGCCCGCGATCAGCGCGGCCACGAGCCACACGACGCTCCAGGTGCTTGCGGCGAGCAGCGGCGGGATCGCGAGCGGCGTCGCGAACAGCCCGAGATAGCAGACCGTGTTCGCCATCCCGAGCGCGGTGCCCGCGTGGTTCGCACCCGCAAGCGTCGCGAGCTCCGTGTACGCGACGCCGTGCCACGCCGACACGCAGATGCCGGCGAACACGAGCATCACGACGATCGCGGCGAGCGGCACGTGCGGGCTGCCGGCCGTTGCCGCGGCGAGCAGCGCGAACGACCCGGCCGCGACGAGCACCGAACGGCGCAGGTACGCGCGCCGGTTGCCGTGCCGGTCGGTATGGCGGCCGCTCCAGACGCGCGTCACCATCGCGCCGAGCTGCAGTACGACCATCGCCGCGCTGATGCCGGCAAGGCCG
>NZ_JAAGPE010000640.1:0-1692 GCF_017104605.1 Burkholderia sp. Ac-20384
GACGGGGGGTCGGGAGTGTGCTGCGGCGCTCTGGCGTGCTGGGCGAGCACCGCGCGCACGACCGCGGCCGGACGGCCGTAGTCGAACAGCTCGTTGAGCGCCGCGCGCACGGTGCGCCCGGTGTACAGCACGTCGTCGACGAGCACGATGCGCGCGCCGTCGATCTCGAACGGCAGCGACGTCGGGCTGGCCTGGCTGTGCAGCCCCTTCTTCGCGTAATCGTCGCGATGCAGCGCAACGTTCACGACGCCGAACGCCGGCGCGCCGAGATCGCGTGCGAGGCGCTCGGCAAGCCATGCGCCGCCGCTGTGGATGCCGGCGAGCCGCGGGCCGCCCGGTTCGGCGAAAGCCGTGCCGTACGCGGCACGGATCTGGTCGAGCAGGACGCGGTAAAGCGCCTCGGCGTCAATGGTGCTCATGGTCGGACAATTGATCGAGATACTGTTGAAGGATGACGCGCGCGGCCTCGGCATCGAGCATCTCGGCCCGGGCGCGGCCGCGCACGTTGCGCTCGCGCAGCCCGGCCTCGGCCTCGACCGACGAATAGCGCTCGTCGACCCACGTGACGGGCAGTCCGAAGCGGCCGTTCAGCTGGTTGCCGAAGCGCTTCGCCTGCTGCGTCATGTCGTGCGGCGTGCCGTCCGGATGCATCGGCAGGCCGACGACGAGCGCGTCCGGCCGCCATTCGGCCAGCAGGTCGCCGACCGCCTTGAAGCGGTGTTCGCGGTTCAGGTTCTGGATCACGACGAGCGCACGGGCCGAGCGCGTCAGCGCATTGCCGATCGCGACGCCGATACGTTTTTCGCCGTAGTCGAACGCGAGGAGCGTCGCATCGCGCGCGCTCGCGCCACTCATGCGTGCCCTGCTTCGCCGGACAGCATCGACGAGCTGACGCCGAGCAGGCCGAGTGCGGCTTCGAAGCGCTCTTCGGCCGGTGTGTCGAACACGATGCGCGGATCGGCGGCCACGGTCAGCCAGCCGTTGCGGGAAATTTCTTCCTCGAGCTGCCCTGCCCCCCAGCCCGCATGGCCGAGCGTCAGCAGGAAGCGCTTCGGGCCGGTGCCCGTCGCGACCGCCTCGAGCACGTCCTTCGACGTGGTCATCTCCAGCCCGCCCTCGACGGACATCGACGAGTTGTAGCTCGCGCCCTCCACCGGCTCGTGCAGCACGAAACCGCGCTCGGTCTGGACCGGGCCGCCGAAGTACACCGGGATGTGCAGCAGCGGCTCGATGTCGAGCTTCAGGTCGATGCGGTTGAAGAGCGATTCGAGGTCGATGTCGGTAGGACGATTGATGACGAGGCCGAGCGCACCGCGCTCGCTGTGATCGCAAAGATAGACCACCGTTCCCGAGAACGTCGGATCGGCCATGTTCGGCATGGCGATCAGGAACTGGTTGGTGAGATTGATGCGATCGGAAGGCTTTGACATGGTTTGAATTTTAGCAAAGACGCCGCGGCCTGACCGGGCCGCGATCAACAAGCAACGCCCGCCGCGCTGGCAACGGCGCGCACGGATCACACGGCACTCTAACACGCGCGCGGGCGCTGTCGGCAGCGTGTTGCAGGCCGGCGGCCCGCCGGTGATCCCGCTCAATCTGGCCGGGGATTTCGGTGGCGGCTCGCTGTATCTCGCGCTAGGCGTCGTGTCGGCGATCCTCGAGAGCAAGCGGTCGGGCAAGGGGCAGGTGGTC
>NZ_JAAGPE010000641.1:0-1537 GCF_017104605.1 Burkholderia sp. Ac-20384
TGCGTCGAGCGCGGCCTGCACGTCGCCGCTGCGGATCGCGAGCGACAGCCGCCCGATCGGTGAATCGAGACCGAAGCGGTAATTGCGTTCGAGCCAGACCACACAGTCGGCGAGCGGTGCGGGTGCGGGTGCGGGCGTGGACGTTGCAGACGCGGCTTCGGATTCGCCCGGCAGTGTCGATGTGACCGACGCAAGCGCCCTGTCGCTTGCGTCGAACGGCGGCAGCTCGACGGCGTCGAGCCACGCGAGTTCGTCGACCTCGATCCACGCGGGGGCCTCACCTGCCTCGGCAACGGCGTCGGTTTCGGTCAGCATCGGGCCTGCGGCCGACGGCGGCGCGGCGCAGGTCGGCGACACTTCGTCATCCTGCGGTTCGTCGTCGAAGAGCGATGCCTGTCGTTCATCGACTTTGCGTCGCGACGCCGGTTTGCGTGAAGCGGCGGCAGCGGATGCCGAGGGAGGTGCCGGAGCGCGGGCGACGGCGGAAACCGGCTGCACGGCGGGAACGGCTTCGTCCTGCACCGGCAATGCCGCGACGAAGGCCGCCTCGTCGATGCCGAGCGCCTGTGCGATGCGCGTGCGCGCCGCGGCGGTAAACGCCGGCCGCGCGCTCAATTCTGCGAACACGGCGCCCGCTTCAACCGCGGCAAGCTGGTCCTTGTCACCGAGCAGCACGAGTCGCGCACCCGGCGCAAGCGCATCGAGCAGATGCGCGGCGAGCGCGACGTCGATCATCGACGCCTCGTCGACGACAATCAGGTCGTACGGCAACGGATTGTCGCGATGATGCCGGAACCCGGCCGCCCCGCCGCCGCCCAGCAGCCGGTGCAGCGTGTAAGACGTATCGGGCAGGCGCGCCGCGAGTTCGGGCGGCAGGTCGCCGGCCCGTGCATGCAGCGCTTCCTGCATCCGCTGCGCGGCCTTGCCGGTCGGTGCAGCCAGCGCGACGCGCAGCCCCGGATGCATATCGAGCAGACAGGCCAGCACGCCGACGACGGTCGTCGTCTTGCCCGTGCCCGGGCCGCCGCTGACGATCGTCACGCGGCCCGTCAGCGCGACGATCGCCGCGACGCGTTGCCAGTCGACTTCGCCGGTTGCCGGCCCGAAGTAACGCGCGAGGCTGTCGCGCAACCGGTCGGGCGCGAGACCTTCGTCGGGCGCGGCCACACCGGCCTGCGCGACGAGCGCATCGGCAAGCCGCCGCTCGTAGTCGAAATAGCGCGACAGGTACAGGTGGTCGTGACGGTCGACGATCAGCGGCCGCTCGTCGCCGCGTGCGAGCGTGCCGAACGCGACCACGCCGCTCGCGGCAAGCGCCGAGCGGACTTCGTCGAGCGGTGCTTCGTAGCGCTGCGCGAGCGCGCCGAGTGCGACGCACACGTGGCCGCCCGCGGTCGCACGACTCGTCGCGAATGCGGCGCGCGCTAGCTCGGCAGAGCGTCGTGTCGGGCAAGAGTGTACGATACTGTGTAGATCCCGCTGGTCGCCCCACCATTACCGAAAAAACACGACCACCACCCCACTCCCACCTCCCACC
>NZ_JAAGPE010000642.1:0-1548 GCF_017104605.1 Burkholderia sp. Ac-20384
TTATTGCAGGGCGCCGGCCGCCAATACGACCGCGCCAGCCGCGAACGGCATCGCACGGGCGAGCGCCGGCAGCCGTGCAGCGGCGCTCGTCAGGGCGGCGCCGGCCGGAAACACGAGTGCGCCAACCGCCATCCATACCGCGAAATACCCGGCACCCGCGACGACGACGAGCCCGGCCGAACGCGCCGCCGCCTGCTGACCGACGCGCTGCCGGTATCGCCAGAGTACCGGCGCCAGCACCGGCAGCATCATCGTCACCGTCATCGCGCCCCACATGCCCGCGAATGCCGCGAACGTGCGTCCGACGCCCCATCCGCACGGCCGCTGCCAGGCGGCCGACGTCATCCAGCCGTCAGAGACGGGCGCGCCGCCCATCGCGGCCATCGATACGTGCTGCGCCACGGTCGCGATCGCGGCGGCGGCGAACACGGCCATGAGCGCTACCGCGAAGGCCCGCGGATCGGGCCCCGGAGCATCGGTCGCCGGCCGTGTCATCACCCGCCCCCGCCCGTCGCCGGCGCGCTCAGCCGCGTGCGTACTCGTCATGACGGCGCCACCACGGGCCGGTCTCGTTGCGTCCGAGCGGCGCGCGATCGAGCCACTGGTACATCCCCCATAGCCCGTCGAGGCCGCGCGCATAGGTCGAGTACGTGTGATAAACCGCGCCGTCCTCGCGCACGAACGCACTCATCCCCGGCCGGTCGAGCGAATACGTGAGCGCGTCGGTCCCGCACGTCGCCGCGAACGCCACGACGGGCGCCGGCGGCGGATTCATGTCCATCGCGTGCCCGGCCCGTGCGTAGTTGTACTCGACATCGCCGGCGCGCTGCTGCGTTTCGGTGAACGACACGTTGAAGTCGAAGTTGAAATCGCTGCCGACCGACGACGCCCACGGGAAGTGCCACCCCATCCGCTGCCGGTAAGCGAGCAGCTTCGTGACCGGCGCGCGCGACACGGCGGCGAGCGTCACGTCGTGGTTCGCCAGGTGCACGGCGAAGCCGTCGAAACCGTCGGCGATCGACGAACACGACGGGCAGCCGGCCTTGTAATCGGGGCCGAACATGAAGTGATAGACAAGCAATTGCGAACGGTCGAGAAACAGGTCGTCGAGCGTTGCCTGCCCTTGTTCGGTGTCGAACCGGTAGGTCTTGTCGACGCGCACCCAGGGCAGCGCCTGGCGTCGCCGCGCGAGTTCGTCGCTTTGCCGCGTCAGCGCCTTTTCCGCGTCGAGCAGTGCATGGCGCGCGGCCAGCCATTCGTCGCGCGTTCCGGTGAGATGGGTCGTCATGGCGGGTTCCTCCTTCCGATGGGTATCCGGGCACGGCGTCCGGTGCCGTGTGCGAGGTGCTAGATTAGTGGCGGGTATCGGACCGGAGGGAGTGACAAGTGTGTCGGGATTCGGATGGATTCGCTGATCACGGCGGCCGCGCCGCTGCGTATCGCGATGGGCGAGATGGCCGAGGTGCTGCTGGACGGGCAGCGCGTGATGCCGGCGCGCCTGCATCAGGACGGATTCATGTTCCGGTTCCCGACGGCCGAGCATGCGCT
>NZ_JAAGPE010000065.1:0-41544 GCF_017104605.1 Burkholderia sp. Ac-20384
TCGGCCGGTTTGATGCGATGCCGGTATGCGCCGCCGTTGCCGTCAATGATGCTTCCCGCCGTGCCGCTTGCGCCGATGCGCTGCGCGCGCCTGCAGCAGCGACGGCATCAGTTCCTCGATGTATTGCCGCGCCTGCCCGCGCGTGACGATCTCGCTGAAGCGCTGATGGGCCTTGTCATGACCGACCAGCGCCGCATGCGCTTTCTTCAGGATGTGCAGGAACGCGATCAGGCTCGTGCCGTCGCGCACGGGCAATGCATCGCGCGGGTCGAACGTCGGTGTCGTACTCATGATCCGATCCTTTGCGGGCAGTCGGTGCGGCACGTCGCGGTGACGAGCGCCAGCAGGTCGTTCGCGAGACGGTCGCGATCCGTCAGCGGCGCGAAGCCGAACAACCGCTCGAGCGTCGCGGCGACCGATGCATGATCGTACGGCGTATGGTCGACCTGCCCGGCCGCGACCCACGGCGAAATCACGATCGCCGGCACCCGCACGCCGTACACGTCGAATCCGAAGCCGCTCGCGTTCAACGTCGCCGCCGCGCCATCGTTCGGCGGCGGCGCAGCGCCCGGCCTGACCGAATCGTAGAAGCCGCCATGCTCGTCGTAGCAGATCACGAGCAGGCTGTTGTTCCACACCGGCGAATTGCGGATCGCGTTGTACACGCGCGCGGCGAGCTGGTCGCCACCGGCCAGGCCATCCATCGGGTGCTGCGAGCTGCCGTTCTGATAGGTGCCGTGCACGATGTCGCCGTAACCGGGCTCGATGAACGTGTAGCGCGCCGTATAGCCGGCCGCGAGATCGGCCTCGAAATGCGCGAGGTCGTCGATGTCGAAGAAGCTGATGCCCTTCAACGACGCGACCTGCGGCACGTGGCCGAGCGGGTCGCCCGTCTGGTCCTGGTAGATGCGCCAGTTGTCGTCGCCGAGTGCGGCGAAGATCGACCCCTTCGGATAGGGAAAGCCGTCGAACGCGTCCCATCCGGCCATTTCTTCCTTGGTCGGCGAATGGTCGAGCCCGGCCGACGACGCGCCGTGCAGGAAGAAGCGGTTCGGCCAGGTCGGCCCCGGCATCGACGCATGCCACGCGTCGCACAGCACGAACGCGTTCGCGAGCGCGTACAGCGACGGCGCCTGCGTCGCGATATTGACGCCCTGCATGATCTTGCCCGCATCGGCCGGCTGCGGCGGCGTGCCTTCGGAATGCGAGGTCGCGTAGTTCGACACGAACCCGGTGTTGCCGACCGGCGGATACGGCTGCCCTTTCACGAACGGCACGCCCGCGCCGCAAAGCTGCTCGAGCACGTCGGTGAATTCGTGGCACGGATCGGTCGGCATCCGGTCGGGCGCGCCGCCGCCGAACGGATAAACCGCGTCGCCGTACGCGTTGCTGTTGCCCGGCGACGCGGCGACGATGTCGGGGTAGCCCGACAGCGCGAACAGGTGATCGAAGGAACGGTTCTCGAGCATCAGCACGAACACGTGCTGGATGCGGTCCTGAACCGACGGGGATGCGGGGGCTGCGTCTGCACTCATGGCGCCTCCTGGCGTCGCGCGACGAAAGTCCTGCTGGCACGGTCGTTGGCCCGCTGAAAGCCACTGAAGGGATTGAAAGCCACGGTGCGGGCCCGAATTGCCGACGAGTGTACGACCGCGCCGGCCCGCACGTAAAGCCGCACGCGAACCGCGTTGCGGCGCGTGCGTTCAGCTGTCGGCCGACGCGGTTTTCAGCGTGACGACATCGCGCCGCGGCGGCGCACCGAACATCCGCGCATATTCGCGGCTGAACTGCGACGCGCTTTCATAGCCGACGCGATACGCGGCCGTTTCCGCATTTGCCGCGCCCGTCACCATCAGGTGCCGCGCTTCCAGCAGGCGCAACTGCTTCTGGTACTGCAGCGGTGTCATCGACGTCAGCGCCTTGAATTGCCGGTGAAACGCCGACGGGCTCATCTGCGCGACGGCGGCGAGATCCTCGATGCGGATCGCCTCGGCGAACTGGCCGCGCAGCGCATGGATCGCCGCGACGACGCGCTGCGCATGGCCGTTGGCGAACACGACGCGCGAGACTTCGCCGCCATGCGGCCCGGCGAGCAGCCAGTAGCAGAGCTCCCGCTTCACGAGCGGCGCGACGACCGGGATCGCGGCTGGCGTATCGAGCAGCCGCATCATCCGCAGCACGCAATCGGCGAGCGGCCCGCCGAAATCGGTCACGCACACGCCATGGCTGATCGCGCCGTGCGGCTGCGGTGGCGGCGTGTCGAGTCGTTCGAGCACTTCACGCATCATCGCGAGATCGAATTCGAGCACGAGGCCGAGGAACGGTTCGCTCTCGCTCGCCTTGACGATCCGGCTCGTCGCCGGCATCTCGACGCTGACGACGAGCGCGCGGCCGGGCCCGTAGTCGTAGCGCCGCCCGCCGAACGTCGTCCACTTCGCGCCCTGCACGACGACGCACAGCGCCGGTTTCATGATCAGCGGCGCAGGCAGCTTCTCGCGGTTGGAGCGCAACAGGATCAGCCCGTCGATCGCCGTCGCGACCGGGCTCTCGTCACCCGGCGCACCCGTCAGGCGCGCGACACGTTCGACCAGTTCGTCCGACATGCCCCCACCCTCCGTATTCCGATGTCCGGATGGTACACGCGGCCCCACGCTTCCCGGGGCGGCCGGGCAGGATCAGGCAAGAACGCGGCCGGTTCCGGCATTCAGCCGGGGCGGCCGCCGCCGTACGCTGGTCGCTGTTCGTCACCGACTTCAATCAGGAGCCCAGCATGACAGCAGCACAATCCATCCCTTCCACCCCGAAAATCGCCGTCGTCACCGGCGGCAGCCGCGGGCTTGGCCGCAATACGGTGCTCCATCTCGCGCAGCGCGGCGTGCGCTCGGTCTTCACCTATCACTCGAATCGCACCGAGGCCGATCACGTCGTCGCGCTGGCCGCCGATGCCGGGCAGCCCGCGATCGCGCTGCCGCTCGATACCGGCGATAGCGCCACCTTCGCCCGCTTTGCCGAACAACTCCGCGAGACGCTTTCAGGCTGGGGGGCCGACCGTTTCGACTTCCTCGTCAACAATGCGGGCACATCGCATCACGCGCCGATCGCCGAGACGACCGAAGCCGATCTCGACGCGCTCTATCGCGTGCACTTCAAGGGCGTGTTCTTCCTCACGCAGACGCTGCTGCCGCTGATTCGCGACGGCGGCCGCATCGTGAACGTGTCGTCGGGCCTCACGCGCGTCGCCGTGCCGGGCAGCGCGGCGTACGGGTCGATGAAGGGGGCGGTCGAGGTGCTGACGCGCTATCTGGCCAAGGAGCTCGGCCCACGCCGCATCGCGGTGAACGTCGTCGCACCGGGCGCGGTGGCCACCGACTTCAGCGGCGGGATGGTGCGCGACAACCCCGAGGTGAACCGGCGCGTCGCGGATTGGACGGCGCTCGGCCGCGTGGGCGAGCCCGACGACATCGGGCCGATGATCGCGTCGCTGCTGTCGGACGACAATCGCTGGGTCAACGGGCAGCGCATCGAGGTGTCGGGCGGGATGGCGCTCTGAGCATTGACTTTCGCCGATCGGCCCGATACGATCGATGCACTTTCAAGACGCCCTCCCGGTCCGCCGGGAGGGCGTTTCGTTTTGGTTCCGCCAACCAAAAGGAAACCCCTTGAAATGAACCGTATCGACACCCTCGCCTCCGGCCCTAACAGCGGCCTCGGCTACCTGCAGCACGGCACCGGCCCCGAATGCGTGATGGTCCTGCACGACTGGCTCGGCGACCACACGAACTACACGGCGCTGCTGCCTTATCTCGACGAAGCGGCGTTCACCTACGTGTTCGTCGACCTGCGCGGCTACGGCGAATCCCTCCATCTGACCGGCGCCTGCACCGTCGACGAGATCTCGGCCGATTGCCTGGCGCTCGCGGATCGTCTCGGCTGGCAGCGCTTTCACGTGATCGGCCATTCGATGACCGGGATGGCGACGCAACGGCTCGCCGCCGATGCGCCATCGCGCATCAAGACTGCGATCGCCGTGTGTCCGGTATCGGCGGCCGGCAATCGCCTGAACGACGACGCGCGCGCATTCTTCGCGAGCACGGCCGTCGATGACGACGCGTTTCGCCGGCTCGTGCGATTCGTGACAGGGGGATTGTCGGCGCGCTGGGCCGACGTGAAGCTGCGCCAGAACCGCGAGCGCGTGGCGCCGGATTGCCAGCTCGCGTATCTCGACATGCTGACCGGCACCGATTTCGTCGACGACGTCCGCGGGCTCGACACCCGCTTCCTGGTGATCGTCGGCGACAAGGATCCGGGGCTCGACGCAGCATCAATGCAGGCGACGTTCCTCGCGTGGCATCCGAACGCGCAGCTCGTGACGATACCGAATTGCGGCCATTACCCGATGCAGGAATGTCCGCCGTATTTCGCGATGATCGTCGAGGATTTCCTGCGGGACGCGGCCGCCTGATTCGCGTCGGAAACGGACGTGAATCCTGACCGCACGGCGGCGACCTACCCAACGTCGTCGCCGTGCGGCAGAATGCGCGTCAGCCGTAACGACAGTCGCGGGGCACGACAGTCGAAAGACCAAGACGGCAAACCAATAACAACCACTAGCGCGACATGAGACTCATCGACGAATTCCTGAACAAAGTCACCGTCATCGAAAAGAGCGTGCACGACTACTTGGTCGGCATTATTCGCGGAACCGCTCCACATCTCGAGGGCATCCGCATCGTTCCGATTTCCGAGACCCGTGAAGCCGACGAGGGCTGGGATGCCGTGATCGACGACGGCGCAGTTCCAATGTTCCTGCAGTACAAGCTGCCGTCATTCACCACGATGGGGCGACGTGACTGGCCGGAGCATCTCCTGCAACGCAGGGCATGCAACTTCGAGGACGACGGCGGCGTTTTTCATTTCGCGCTCCGGGAGAAGTCCCAAAAATCGGCGCTGTCACAGCACCAGCTTCTGGTGAACCTGCAAGACGCCGGCGAGCACGCGTATTACACGTCCACCGTTTACCGCGATTTCCGGAAACTCTGGGGCGCCGGTCACGGATTCGGCCTCCCGGGAAGCGGCGCCTGGCGCGCATGGCATACGGTGTCGCTGCTGCACAATGCACCGCTCGACAAATATTTCGTCCCATGGGTATCAGGACTGATCTTCATCCCGCCACATGCCGCCGTAACGGGCCCGCCGGAAAGTCATCGTTTCTTCTACAACGAGTTGTACGAGGTATCGCTGCACAGCGACCCAATGTATGTCAGAGGGCTCACGCTGGAAGACGTGGTTTCAACGTTGAGGGACCGGCGAAGCAACGCGCCCCGGGTCACTGTCGACCGCCTGGAAAACGGATACGTCCCCGGCCTCTTCGAGACGCTGCTCGGCGACAACGAGAACAAAAGGGAACTGGCTGAGCAACTGATTGAATGGTACGAAACCGTGCTTGCCAGATTGCAGCACGCTGACATGAGTGACGCCGAGCGCAGGTGGACGGCACTACGCATCGTCCTGTGGGATGCATTCGACCTCGATCTCATGCTGGCGACCCGTTCGTGACGATACGGAGCGCGGCCATTACCCGATGCAGGAATGTCCGCCGTATTTCGCGATGATCGTCGAGGATTTCCTGCGGGACGCGGCCGCCTGAGCGTCATGCACGCGCGGCGGCCGGTAAAGGCGGTGTTGGCCGCCGCGGCATGACGATGCCGCCGGCGACCGGTGAACGGCACGCGATGTGTCGTCCACCCGGTTCGTCCGGCCTCGTCGGCCGGACGGGATTCGATCAGCGAGGCGGTGCTGCGTGCCCGCGCCGATCGTTGGCGCTTAACGGCGCGGCTGGCCGGTGCGCGGCGGACGCGGGGAATTCGCGTCCTTGTGACGGAAGTTGATGCGGCCCTTGGTCAGGTCATAGACCGACAGTTCCAGCGTCACGCGATCGCCCGCGAGAATGCGGATGTGGTTCTTGCGCATGCGGCCCGACGCGTACGCGCCGACCACAACGCCGTTTTCCAGCGTGACACGGTATTTGCTGTCCGGCAGCACTTCGTCGACGATTCCGTCCAGTTCCAGCAGTTCTTCTTTTGCCAAACCAATTCCTCCAGACAAGGTAATTGACCGCAGCCGCGGCGATCTGCCCGGCGCCGTGCCCCACGACGGGACGGCGGCCGGCAGGCTGCCGGGGATCGGTTCGTTCAGACGGGCCATGGGCCTGTCTTGCGATCGGAGCCCGGCGCGTTGCGGCGTTCAGGCGGTCGGTGGCGGCGGCGCTTTGAGTGCCGCGCAAGTCGGGACCGCGCCTGCTACGGCATGGCGGCGGTCTGCTCAGGTTGATGCGTTGAAGCGGTGATGCGCTCGCGAAGCAGCGGGCGCTTCACGAAGGCGTTGCGTCGCACGCGGGTCACGCATGCGATGAGGGAGGCGTCACGACCGATGCATCGTGAATGTCGCGATGCATCGGTCGTGCGCATCGGAATCGCGCCGGCTGCCGCCAAAGCAGCGCCCTGCGCGCAAATCCATCCGGCAGCGGCCACCGTGTGGCGGCCGCTGCCGATGCGGCTTACTGCGGCGTGATGTTCGACGCTTGCAGACCCTTCGGGCCGCGCTTCACTTCGAAGCTGACCTTCTGGCCTTCGGCCAGGGTCTTGAAGCCCGTGCCGCGAATTTCCGAGAAATGGGCGAACAGATCGTCGCCGCCGTTGTCAGGGGAGATGAAACCAAAGCCCTTGGTTTCGTTGAACCACTTGACGGTACCGGTATCCACAATTACTTCCTTAATACAAATGACGATTGAACATGCACCCGTGACGGGCACAGAAAGAATCAAAAGAGGGAGAGACCAACGACCGCCGCACGGAGTGCGGCCAATGATGAGCAATCGAACTTCTTGAACACTTCGGTCATGGACACTACGCGGGAGCGGCCGTTTCGTCAAGTCTTTTTGATGCGACGCACAAGCATGCCCGCCGCGAGCGCCTTATGCAGCGGGTGTTGCCGGCCGACGGGACGGTTTTCGATGCATCCCCTTTTTCGGCCGGCCCGCCGGTTTTTACTGCGGCTCGAACACGTGATGCAGGGCCGGCGGCGCCTCGCCTTCGCGAATCCGCATTTCGAATGCCTTACGCGCGACGCTCGTCGGCCGCACGTCCGCCACGTCCAGGTAGAACTGCGAATACCAGTCGCGCATCTGGTACAGCGGCCCGTCGCCTTCGCACAGCAGCGGGTTGTCGATCCGCGTCTTGCTGTGCCAGATGTCGACGTCCTCGTAGAACGCGCGCTGCGCTTCCTTCACGTACGCGTTCGCGATCTCCATGTTCTGCGCGTCGGTCAGCCCGGCCACCTTCTTCACGATCACGCCGTAACGCAGCTCGAAGCTGTTCATGTCGATCGGCACGTGGCAGTTCAGCAGCACCGAATGGATCGGCTGCCCGCCGCTCTGCCCCGTCATCTGCGTGATGTGCACGGCCGGCCCGAAATAGGTCGATAGCGCGGTCAGCGCGTCACCGCCGAGTTTCTCGCTGCGGCCGACCATCAGTTGCGTCGCCTTGTGGTCCTCGAACAGGTTCGCGAAATAGTCGATCGGCGCGCGGTGCACGGTCGCGAAGTGCGCGACATCCGAGATGTTGTCGACCAGTTCGCGGCAGTTCGCGTGGATCACCATCTTGTCGACGACCCAGTCCGACCATTCGTCGGAGAAGCACACGTCGAGGCGCGGAATCGCGACGTCCTCCGGCGGCGCGTTGCCTTCCGGGTCGTTCCACACGAACAGCAGGTTGTTTTCCTCGCAGGTCGGCCAGGCACCGATGCGCGCCTTCGGCGGGATCCGCTTGCAGTACGGGATCGACGCGCACTGCCCTTCGCCGCTCCACGCCCAGCCGTGGAACGGGCACACGAGGTTGTCGCCCTGCACCGTGCCGAGGCTCAGGTCGGCGCCCATGTGCGGGCAATACGCATCGACGACGTTGACCTTGCCGGTCGAATCGGCGAATGCGGCAAGCTTGCGGCCGAAGGCGTTCAGCGTGTGCGGCTTGCCGTCCTTGAAGTCGCGGGCGAGCCCGAGGCAGTGCCAGCCGCGCGCATAGCGCTGGGCGAGCGGCTGGGCTTCGATCTTGTAAGGGCGTGCGGACATGTGGGTTGACTCCTCTTGTGGAGAGCGCGCGGCGGCCGGCCGCGCGTGGGGGAAATGGGGGCGCCGGTCAGCGCATCGGGTTGCCGGGTTCGAGCGCGGGCGACGGCTTCAGCGACGCCGGGGCCGCCGGCGACGGCTGCTGCTTCTGCACCACGCGGCGCTCGGCACGCTCGACGCCGAGCCACGCGGCGAGCGCGGGCAGCAGGAACACCGCGCCGAACAGGTTCACGAGGAACATGAACGCGAGCAGCACGCCCATGTCGACCTGGAACTTCAGCGCGGAGAACGCCCACGTGCCGACGCCGATGAACATCGTGACGGCCGTGAACAGCGCGGCCGTGCCGCGCTGGCGCATCGCATCGGCGAAGGCGTCCGGCAGCGTCGCGCCGTGACGGATGTCGTGCTGCAGGCGCTCGTACAGGTAGATCCCGTAGTCGACACCCACGCCCACGCCGAGCGTGATCACCGGCAGCGTCGCGACCTTCAGCCCGATGCCGAGCAGTGCCATAACCGCATTGCACAGGATCGACACGAGCGTGAGCGGCACGATGATGCACAGCACCGCGCGCCACGAGCGGAACGTCACCGCGCAGAGCAGCGCGATCGCACCGAAGATCGATAGCAGCATCGCGATCTCCGCGTCGCCGACGGCCTCGTTGGTCGCGGCCATCACGCCGACGTTGCCGCCCGCGAGCCGGAACGCGACGTTCGGCGTCGGGTTCTCGGCCGCGAAGCGCTTGATCTCGTCGACGATGTGCGCGATGGTCGTGCCTTCGTGGTTCTTCGTGTAGATCAGCACCTGGATCGCCTTGCAGTTCGCGGTGTTCATCCCGTTGTCGGGGTCGAACGCGTTGGAACCCTGCGTGAGCCCGTCGCTGGAGCGCGGCAGCGCGGCCCAGCGCGGATTGCCCTCGTTGAACGCGGCGATGAACACCTTGCCCTGCGACGACACGCTCGTCACCGACTGCACGCCGGCCACGCCGCGCATGTTCATCTCGAACTTCTCGATCGCGCTCATCACCGGGTAATGCAGGCACGCGTCGTCGAAGCCGGTCGTCTCGACGATGACCGACAGCACGTCCACGCCGATGTTGTACTGGTGCGTGATCGCCGCGTTGTCGATGTTGTAGCGCGAGTTCGCGCGCAGCTCCGGCGCGCCGGTGCCGATATCGCCGATCTCCAGCTTGCGCGATTCGAGCGTGCCGTAGGCGAGCAGCGCGAGCGCCACCGCGAACACGCCGAGCGCCGGCGCCGGCCGTGCGAACACCGCAAAGCGCGACCACATCGGGCTGCCGCCGGCCGCCGCCGTGCGCTGCGCACGGGCCAGCGTGCCGCGTTCGAGGCGCGTGTACGACAGCAGGATCGGCAGGAACACCTTGTTCGTCACGATCATCAGCAGCACGCCGAGGCACGCGGTGATGCCGAGCTCGCGCACGATGTCGATCTTGATCCGCATGATCACCATGAAGCCGAGCGCGTTGGTCAGCAGCGCGACGGTGCCCGGCACGAACAGCTTGCGGAACGCGTCGCGCGCGGCGTCGACCGACGACGCGCCGCGCACCAGCGCCTGCTTCCATGCGTTCGTCATCTGCACCGCGTGCGACACGCCGATCGAGAAGATCAGGAACGGCACGAGGATCGACATCGGGTCGATGCCCAGCCCGAGCAGCGGCAACGCGCCGAGCAACCACACGACCGGCAGCAGCGCGACGACGAGCGCGAGCACGGTGGTCTTCAGCGAACGCGTGTAGGCGAACAGCAGCGCGGCCGTCACGAGGAATGCGAGTGCGAAGAACGCCATCACGCCCGCGATGCCGTTCTCGACGTCGCCCACCAGCTTCGCGAAGCCGATGATGTTCACGTCGATGCCCTGCTTCGCGTACTTCGCGCGGATCTCCTCCAGCTGGCGCGCGACCGCGCTGTAGTCGAGCCGCTTGCCCGTGGCCGGGTCGGTCTCGCGCAGCTCCGCGCGGATCAGCGCCGACTTCAGGTCGTTGCCGACGAGGCGGCCGATCTGCCCGGACCGCGCGACGTTGCGGCGCACCTTGCCGAGATCGTCCGGGTTCGCGCTCGAGAACTGGCCCGGCACCACCACGTCGCCGCGAAAGCCGGCCTCGGTCACCTCGGTGTAGTGGACATTCGGCGTGAACAGCGAGAACACGCGCGAGCGGTTCACGCCGGGGATGAAGAACACGTCGTCAGTCGCATGGCGCAGCGCGTCCATGAACGACTGGTTGTAGATGTCGCCGTCGCCCTTCCAGCGCAGGCTCACGAGGATCGTGTTCGCGCCGGGGAACGCGCCCGCATAGCGCTCGAACACCTGCATGTACGGGTGCTGCATCGGGATCATCTTGTTGAAGCCCGGATCGAGCTTCAGGCGCGTCGCGGACAGCCCGAGCGCGAGCGTCACCGCGACGCACAGCAGCATCAGCAGCTTGCGCTGGCGGATGATCGTGTTGGCGCAGCGCTCGACGAACGCGGCGAGGCGCGACGCGGGAACGGCTTCAGGGGGGCGTGACAGGTCGTTCATGGAATTCTCTTGTCGATGCGAAACGAACGGGAGCAGGCAGCGGGACGGCCGTGCGTCAGGACGGTGTCGACGCAGCCGCGCCGGCCAGCGGCGCGACGCCGGCCTCGCCGCCGAGCAACAGCGCGCCGTGGCCCATGTCGAGCACGGCCGCGAGGCTCTGCACGCCGCCGAGCTTGCGCACGTCGAAGGTCAGCCCGCCGTCGCGCGACGCGACGATCGCGCCGCCCTGGCCCACCAGCACGAGTTCGCCGTCGGCGAGCTGGGTTGCGCCGAAGTACGACACCGGCACGTGGCTGTCAACATGCGTCCAGGTCACGCCGCGATCGGTGCTGCGCACCACGTTGCCGCGCATCCCGTACGCGACCCAGTCGCCGTTCGCGAGCATCAGCGCGCCGAACAGCGAGCCTGCGTACGGCGACGGCAGCTTGTCCCACGTGGCGCCGTTGTCGGTCGAGCGCAGCAGCGTGCCGCTCTCGCCCGCGACCAGCAGGTTGCCGTGGCCGTCGCCGACGATCGCGTTCAGGTGACGGTCGCCGGCCGGGGTCTTCACGGTCTGCCAGTTGAGGCCCGCATCGTCCGAGCGCAGCAACTGGCCGAAGCTGCCGGCCGCGAACAGCGGGCCGTCGGCCGTGCCCCATACCGACAGCAGCGGATCGGAATGCTCGTGGTCCATGTGCACTTCGCGCCAGTGCATGCCGGCGTCGTCGCTGCGGACGATCCGGCCGTCGTGGCCGACCGCGATGCCGAGCGTCGGCGTGATGAAGCGCACCTGCGTGAGCGTCGATGCCTGGTCGGGTGTGGTCGATGCCGGCCGCCAGTGGGCGCCCGCGTCATCGCTGAGCAGGATCACGCCGCGTTCGCCGACCGCCACGATGCGCGCGCCGGCCCGGGCGAGCCCGTTGATCTGCAGCCGGTCCGCATGGATCGCGGTAACCGGGAACGCCGGCAGCGGGCGCGGCGAAAACGCGAACAGCGCGGCGCCGAGCACCAGCGCCGACATCGCGAGTCCGGGCAAAGTTCGTTTCATCGCTTGTCTCCTGTGTCTGCGTTCGACGACGGTTCGCGCCATCGCGCCCACCGCCGTCGCCTGCAAGTCTCCGGGCCGTCGGTCGTTGCCGCGGCCTCGAATGGTCCTGAATGGCGGGCCGCTCGAGCGGCGCGGCCCGTCCGCGTGCCGCTACGCGCCGACTTCGAACAGCGCGGCGGCACCCATCCCGCCGCCGATGCACATCGTCACGACCGCGTGCCGCACGCCGCGCCGCGCGCCTTCGAGCAAAGCATGCATCGTCATCCGCGTACCCGACATCCCGAACGGATGGCCGAGCGCGATCGCACCGCCGTCGACGTTCAGCCGGTCGTCGGGAATGCCGAGCGTGTCGCGGCAGTACAGCGCCTGGCACGCGAATGCCTCGTTCAGCTCCCACAGCCCGATGTCGCCGACGGTCATCCCGAAGCGCGCCAGCAGCTTCGGAATCGCGAACACCGGGCCGATGCCCATCTCGTCCGGCTCGCAGCCGGCCACCGCGAGGCCGCGGAACGCGCCGAGCGGCGTCAGGCCACGACGCACCGCCTCGCTGCGCGACATCACGACCACGGCCGCCGCGCCGTCCGACAGTTGCGACGCATTGCCGGCCGTCACGAACTCGCCCTGCTCGACGACCTTGCCGCCGCTCCACGACGGCTTCAGCCCCGCGAGCCGCTCGGCCGTCGTGTCGGCGCGCACGCCTTCGTCGCGCGCGGCGTTCAGGTCCTCGTGACCGGCCGGGTTGCCCTCCTTGTCGAACAGCGCGCGCCGCACGTCGAGCGGCGCGATTTCCGCGTCGAAGCGGCCGGCCGCCTGGGCGTCGGCCGTGCGCTGGTGGCTCTGCAGTGCGAATTCATCCTGCGCGGCCCGCGAGATTCCGTAGCGGCGCGACACGATCTCGGCCGTTTCCATCATCGCCATGTACGCAGCCGGCTGATGGTCGAGCACGGCCTGCGAACGCGCGCGATACGCGTTCTTGTGCTTGTTCTGCGTGAGCGAGATCGACTCGACGCCGCCGGCGACGACGATCCGCGCATCGCCGGCGCCGATGCTGCGCGCGGCGCTCGCGATCGACATCAGGCCCGACGAGCACATGCGGTCGATCGCCATGCCGGGCACCGATGCAGGCAGCCCGGCCGCCGCGGCCGACAGGCGGCCGATGTTGTAGCCCTGCGTGCCCTGCTGCGCGGCGCAGCCGATCAGCACGTCGTCGACGTCGGCCGGCGCGACACCCGCGCGTTCGAGCGCGGTGCGCACGACGTGGCCGCCCAGCGCGGGCGCCTCGGTGTCGTTGAACATGCCGCGAAACGCCTTGCCGATCGGCGTGCGTGCGACGGAAACGATGACTGCGTCTTCCATGTCTCTGCTCTCTGAATCTAGAAGTAATAACGGCTGATCGTGTCGGCCACACAACCGGGCTTCGCTTCGCCTTCGATCTCGACGGTCACGCGAATCCAGGCCTGCACGCCGCCTTCGAGCGGCTCGACGCGCAACAGCTCGCCGACACCGCGCACGCGCGCACCGACCTTCACCGGCGCGGGGAAACGGATCTTGTCGCAGCCGTAGTTGACGCCGAGCCGCGCGCCGTCGATCCGCACGATCTGCGGCAGGAAGTAATTCACGAGCGACAGCGTCAGGTAGCCGTGCGCGATGCACGCGCCGAACGGGCCGTCCTTCGCGCGCACCGGGTCGACGTGCACCCATTGGTGGTCGCCCGTCGCATCGGCGAAGCCGTCGATGCGGATCTGGTCGATCGCGAGCCATGCGCTCGCGCCGAGCGTGTCGCCCGCGGCCGCCGCGAGTTCGCCGGGATGCGCGAACACGCGGGGCGTCGCGCACACGGGGTCGAGGGTCGTACTCATCATGCGTGCTGGCTGCTGACCGACAGCACTTCGCCGGTCATGTACGACGCGTAATCGCTTGCAAGGAACACCATCACGTTCGCGACCTCCCAGACTTCGGCGGCGCGCCCGAAGGCTTCGCGCGACGCCAGTTGATTCAGCAAGTCGGCCGGGGCCGACTTCTTCAGAAAATCGTGCATCGCGATGCTCGGTGCGACCGCGTTGATGCGCACGCCGTACGGCGACGCCTCGAGCGCCGCGCAACGCGTGAGCGCCATCACGCCCGCCTTTGCCGCCGCGTAGTGCGCCTGTTCCGCCTGCGCGCGCCAGCCGAGCACCGATGCGTTGTTGACGATCGCGCCGCGGCCCCGGGCCTGCATGTGCGGCAGCATCGCGCGCGTCATCCGGAACGTCCCGGTAAGGCTAATGTCGATCACGCGCGACCATTCGGCATCGTCCATATCGATGATGCGGGTCGAGCCGCCGAGCCCGGCGTTGTTGATCAGCACGTCGACGCCGTCGAGCTTGTCCTGCGCTTCGGCAACCAGCGCCTGCACGTCCGCCTCGACCGCAACGTTGCACAGGCGGCCGTAGATCTGTTGCAGCCCCGTTTCGGCGCGCAGCGTCTCGACAGCCTGTTCGAGGCGCTTTTCGTGGATGTCGGAGATGAACAGCGCGCGGCAGCCTTCTTCCGCGCAGCGGCGCGCGGCCGCGAAGCCGATGCCGGCGCCTGCGGCGGCCGTGATCAGCACCGATTTGCCGGCGAGCAGCTGGTGGCCCGGCACATAGGCCGGTGCTTTCTGGATCTGGGGTTCGGTCATGCTGTTCCTCTTGCTTCCCTGGGCATGCCGAGCCCGCGCTCGGCCATGATGTTGAGCTGGATTTCGTTGGTGCCGGCGTAGATCGTGTCCGCACGGGAGAACAGGAATACGCGCTGCAGATGGGTGAGCTTTTCGTCGGCCGGATCGATCACGTTCGCGCGGGCCCCGAGCGCGTCCATCGCGAGCTGGCCGAGGTCGCGGTGCCAGTTCGACCAGAAATACTTGTAGATCAGCGCCTCGCGGCGCAGCGGCGCACCCGCGCCGGCATCAGTGTCGTCCGCGCCGGACAGCATTCGCAGCGCGTTGTAGCGCATCACGCGCAGCCCGGCCCACGCGCGGCCGATCCGCTGGCGCAGCACGGGGTCGCGGTCCGCGCCCGATTCGCGCGCGGCGTCGATCACCCATTCGAGTTCGCGGACGAACTGCATCTGCTGGCCGAGCGTCGACATCCCGCGCTCGAAGCCGAGCAGCGTCATCGCGATCCGCCAGCCGTCGCCGGGCGCGCCGACGAGGTCGCGGGCTTCCGCTCGTGCGCCATCGAAGAACACTTCGTTGAATTCAGCGCCACCGTTGAGCTGCTTGATCGGCCGGATCTCGATACCCGGCTGGTCGAGCGGCATCAGCAGGAACGACAGCCCCTTGTTGCCCTTCGACGCCGGGTCGGTGCGTGCGAGCACGAAGATCCAGTCGGAATCGTGCGCGAGCGACGTCCAGACCTTCTGGCCGTATACGCGCCACGTGCCGTCAGCATCCTGTTCGGCGCGCGTGCGCACGTTGGCCAGGTCGGAACCCGCGCCGGGCTCCGAATAGCCCTGGCACCAGAACTGCGTGCCGGCCAGGATGCCGGGCAGGAAGCGCGCGCGCTGGTCGTCGGTGCCGCATGCAACGAGCGTCGGCCCGAGCAGCCCTTCGCCGATATGGCCCATCCGCCCGGGGCCGCCGGCGCGTGCATATTCCTCGTGGAAGATCACCTGCTCGGCGACCGAGAAGCCGCGTCCGCCGGCCTCCGTCGGCCAGCCGAGGCCGGTCCAGCCGCCCTGTGCCAGTTCCTGCTCCCACGCCTTGCGCAGCTCGGGCCATGCTTCCTCGTCGCCGGGGCCACCGCGGTATTTCAGGCACGCGAAGTCGCCGGTCAGGTGCGACTGCACCCAATCGGCCACTTCGTGCCGCAATTGCTGTTCGCGCGTTTCGCTGTTCATTGAAGTGCTCCTGCGCGTGCAGCCGACGGACGAGATGCCACCGCGGCGGGTGGCGCGAACGCTTCGTCGCGATGCGATGCGCCACCGTCGATCGCATGGGACGCGATCCATTCGAGCAGTTGCGGCGTGCTGCCGAACTGCGCGCCCGACGCCTGCGCGCGCTTGAAATAGAGATGCGGGTCGTATTCCCACGTAAAGCCGACGCCGCCGTGCAGCTGGATCGCTTCCTGTGCGCAGAACGCATACGCGTCGTTCGCGGCGGATTTCGCGGCGGCGATGTCGGCGCGCAATGCATCGCTCGGCTGCACGCTGCCGGATTCCGCATCCCACGCGTGTGCGGCCCCGAGCACGGCCGAGCGCGCCGCTTCGATCAGCACCATCATCTGCGCGCAGCGGTGCTTGACGGCCTGGAACGATGCGATCGCGCGGCCAAACTGCACGCGCTGGCTCGTGTAGTCGAGCGTCAGGTCGAGGCATTGCTGGGCGCCGCCGAGTTGTTCGGCAGCCAGCGCGAGTGCTGCGAACCAGGCGGTGCGTTCCAGCAACTGCGTTGCGGCCGTGCCGCACGTGAGCAGCGCATCGCGGCTCACGCGGGCTTCGTCGAGCGCCACGCGCGCGATCGGCCGTGTTGCGTCGAGCGTGTCGAGCGGCGTGACCTTGAGCCCCGACGCCGTTGCGACGTCGATCGCGAACAGCCCGATCGCCTGCCCTTCGTTCGCGATCTGCGCGGGCACCAGCAGCAGGTCGGCGCGCGCGCCGTCGATCACCTGGTCGATCGTGCCGGAGAGCGCGTAGCCGCCCGCGGTTTCTTCCGCGACGACTGGCAGCGACCGCGAAATGGCCGGCAGGTCGAACGGCAGTGCCAGCGTCGCACTGCACGCGCCTTCGGCAATCTTCGCGAGCCAGCCGTTTGCCGGCGGCGTATCAGCGAAGCCCCCGAGCGCGGTCGCCGCGAGGCACGCGGTCGAAAAATACGGCACGCACGCGACACGCCGGCCGAGCTGTTCCATCAGCACCGTCTGCTCGACCGCGCCGAGCCCCAGCCCGCCAGCCGCCTCGGGCGGCGCGAGCGCATTCCAGCCGAGCTCGCCTGCCAGCGCGGCCCACAGCGCATCGTCGCGGCCGGCCGACTGCTCGAGCGCGCGGCGCACGTCGGCGGACGCGCTGCGTTCGGCAAGCACGTCGGCTGCCGCGTCGCGGATCATCGCCTGTTCGTCGGTGAGCGCCAGATCCATTGCTCAGCTCCCGTACACGCGCTGTGCCGGGCGTGCATCGGCAAGCAGCCGTGCAATCGCCGGGCCGACCTCGGCCGCCGCCCAGCGCGCACCGCGATCGACGCTCGGGCCGGTGCGCCAGCCTTCGGCAACCGCAATCATCCCGCCCGCGACCTCGAACACCTGGCCCGTCACGTCAGCCGACAGCGCGCTGCCGAGCCACACGACCAGCGGCGCGACGTTCGCCGGATCGAAATAGTCGAAGCCGCCGTCCTCGGGCTTCTTCATCATGTCGGCGAACACGCCTTCGGTCATCGACGTGCGCGCGGCCGGCGCCAGCGCGTTCACGCGCACGCCGTAGCGCTGCAGCTCGGCCGCCTGCATCAGCGTGAGCGCGGCGATCCCGGCCTTCGCCGCGCCGTAGTTCGACTGGCCGATCGAGCCTTGCAGCCCGGCGCCCGAACTCGTGTTGACGATCCGCGCGTCGACCGCGTGGCCGGCCTTCGCCGCGTCGCGCCACACACGTGCCAGCACGCTCGACAGGCAGAAGTGGCCGCGCAGGTGCACGCGCATCACGTCGTCCCAGTCGGTTTCGGTCATGCTCGTGAACATCTTGTCGCGGCAGATGCCCGCGTTGTTGACGAGCACGTGCACGTCGCCGAATGCTTCGCGCGCCGCGTCGACGATCCGCTGTGCGGTGTCGACCTGCGTGATGTCGTCCGCATTCGCCAGCGCGCGGCCGCCGCGTTGAGCGATCTCGTCGACGACGGCCTGCGCCGCTTCGTGCCGGATGTCGTTGACGACGACCGCCGCGCCTTCGGCCGCGAACGCCAGCGCGTATTCGCGCCCGAGCCCGCCGCCCGCGCCGGTGATGATGACGGTGCGTCCGTTACAGATTCCCATGCTTGTGCCTCGTGGATCGTGAAGGTGACGCGCTCACAGGCGCTCGATGATCGTGACGTTCGCGAGGCCGCCGCCTTCGCACATCGTCTGCAGCCCGTAGCGGCCGCCCGTACGTTCCAGCTCGTGCAGCAGCGTCGTCATCAGCCGTGCGCCGGTCGCGCCGAGCGGATGGCCGAGCGCGATGCCGCCGCCGTTCGGGTTGGTCTTTTCGTGCTGGAAACGCGTATCGGCGAGCCATGCCTGCGCGACCGACGCGAACGCCTCGTTCATCTCGACGACGTCGATCTGCGACCAGTCGAGGCCGGCCTTCTGGAGCGCGGCCTTGGTCGCCGGGATCGGCGCGGTGAGCATCCACAACGGATCGTCGCCGAGCACGCTCAGGTGATGGATGCGGGCGCGCGGCGTGAGGCCGTAGCGTTTCAGCGCATCCTCCGACACGATCAGCAGCGCGGCGGCCGCGTCGCACGTCTGGCTCGCGACGGCAGCCGTCAGCGAGCCGCCCGGCGTCAGCGGTTCGAGCGTCGCCATCTTTTCCAGCGACGTGTCGGGGCGTGGCGTCTCGTCGTGCAGCACGCCTTCGAGCGGCACGATTTCCCGCTTGAAATGCCCGGCCTCGATGGCCGCGACCGCGCGACGGTGGCTTTCGAGCGCATAGCGCTCCATCGCGTCGCGCGACAGGTTCCAGTGATCGGCGATCCGCTGCGCGGCGACGAACTGCGACACCGGCGCATCGCCGAAGCGCGCGCGCCAGCCGGTGCTGCCCGAGAACGGGTCGTTGAAGCCGAGCGGCGCCGCGCAGGTCATCGCGGACGAGATCGGGATCTGCGTCATCGTCTGCACGCCGCCGGCCACCACGACGTCCTGCACGCCGCTCATCACCGCCTGCGCGGCGAAGTGCACGGCCTGCTGCGACGACCCGCACTGGCGGTCGACCGTCACGCCCGGCACCTGAAGCGGCAGCCCGGCCGCGAGCCAGCAGGTGCGCGCGATGTTGCCCGCGAGCGGGCCGATCGTGTCGACGCAGCCGAACACCACGTCGTCGTATTCATCGGCGGGAATCGCATTGCGCTCGACCAGCGTCTTCAGCACGAAGCCGCCGAGGTCAGCCGCATGCACGTGCGCGAGCCCGCCCTTGCGGCGGCCGGTCGGCGTGCGCAGCGCGTCGACGATATAGGCTTGTCTCATCAGTTCAATTCCTCGAGGTCGAAGGTCTGCGCGGGGCCGATCGGCAACGCGTCGCCGAGGATCGCGTCGGCCACGCGGGCCTTGTGGAACGCGCTGTCGCCCCAGCTGCCGGAAAGCGCCCAGATGCGTTTCATGAAGATCTGCAGGTCGAGCTCCCACGTGTAGCCGATCGCGCCGTGCACCTGCATCGAGTGGCGCGCGGCGAGCTGTGCGGCCGCCGTCGCCGCGAGCTTTGCGTGCGACACGAACACCGCGCGCTGCGGGTGATCGTCGGCGATCGCCTGTGCGGCGCGTGCGACCACCGGCCGCGCGAACTCGTAGCGGATCGCGACATCGGCGAGCAGGTGCTTGAGCGCCTGGTATGAACCGATCGCCTTGCCGAACTGCTTGCGCTGTGCGCTGTAGTCGATCGCGACATCAAGCACGCGCTGCGTGAGGCCGAGCAGTTGTGCGGCCACTGCGAACGCGCCGTGGTCGAGCGCGCGGTTCAGCAGCGGCGCGGCTTCGTCGGCGCTCGCGATGCGTGTGGCCGCCGACGGTTCCCAGTCGAGCGTGAACAGCCGCCGCGACGGGTCGACGCTGTCGACCGCGCGCCATGCGCACTGCGCGGGATCGACGCGGTGCAGCTCGCCGCGGTGCTCGCACAGCAGCGTCTGTGCGACGTGCACGTCGGCCGCATACGGGTTCACCGGATGCACGAGCGCGACACGCGCGCGCCCTTCCGCGATGTCGCGCAGCAGCGCGTCGCGCCAGTCGCTCGCCGGCAGCCGCGCCAGCACGCCGGCAGATACGAGCGCCGTGTCGAGCAGCGGCTCGGGGCTGCCGAAATAGCCGTAGGTCTGCGCGAGCAGCGCCCATTCCGCTTCGGTCAGGCCGAGGCCGCCGTGTGCCTCGGGCACCGACACGGCGGTCAGCCCCTGCGACGCGAACAGCGCCCACAGGTCGTCCGACCGCCCGGTCGGCGTGGCCCAGAGCTCGCGGATCAGCTCGGGCGTCATCTCGGTCATCAGCAGGCGCTTCACGCTGTCTGCGAGCGCTTCCTGGTCTTCATCGAATACGAAATCCATACGATGTCCGTTCTGTAAGGGTGGCGCCGGCGCGCTTACGCGCGCGGCATGCCGAGCATCCGTTCGGCGACGATGTTGCGCTGGATCTCGTTGGTGCCCGCGTAGATCGTGCCGGCCTGCGCGAACAGGAAGCCGTCGAGCCAGTGGCCGAGCGTCGCGTGCTGCGCGGCCGTCTGCGGGACGACCTCGCCGTGCGCGCCGAGGATGTCGAGCGCGGTCTGGTGCATGCGCAAATCGAGCTCCGACCAGAACACCTTGTTGGTGCTCGACTCCGCGCCGATATGGCCACCTTTCAGCAACCGGCTCGCGGTCGCGTAAGTCGACAGCGCATACGCCTGCGCGTCCATCCATGCCTGCACCACGCGCTCGCGCAGCGTCGGATCGCGATCGGCGCTGTCGCGGTGGGCGAGATACAGGTCGCGCAGCGCCTGTGCGGTGCGCTGGAACCGTGCCGGCGAACGCAGCATCAGCCCGCGCTCGAACCCGGCCGTCGCCATCGCGACCTGCCAGCCCGCGCCTTCGGCCGCGAGCCGGTTCTCCACCGGCACGCGCACGTCGTCGAAGAAGATTTCAGCGAAACCCGTCTGCCCGTTGAGCTGGCGGATCGGCCGCACCGTGATGCCCGGCGCGGACAGCGGCACCATCAGGAACGTGAGCCCGTGGTGACGCGACGACTCGGGATCGCTGCGAAAGAGGCCGAACAGCCAGTCGGCCCACACCGCACGCGTCGACCAGATCTTCTGGCCGTTCAGCACGTACTCGTCGCCGATGCGGGCGGCCGTCGTGCGGATCGCGGCCATGTCCGAGCCCGCGTTCGGCTCCGACCAGCCCTGCGCCCACACGTGCTCGCCGGCCGCCATCGCGGGCAGGAAGCGCGCCTTCTGCTCCGCCGTGCCGAAATCCATCAGCGTCGGGCCGAGCAGGAAGATGCCGTTCTGGTTCACGCGCATCGGTGCGTCGGCGCGCCAGTACTCTTCCTCGAAGATCAGCCACTCGATCAGGTCGCAGCCGCGCCCGCCGAGTTCGCGCGGCCACGTGACCATGCTCCAGCGGCCCGAGTGCAGCGTGCGCTCCCATTCGCGGTGCGCGGCGAAGCCTTCCTCGGTGTCGAAGCTCGGCAGCCGCTCGCGCGGCACGTGGGCCGCGAGCCATTCGCGGATCTCCGCACGGAACGCCTGTTGCTTCGGCGTATAGGTCAGGTTCATGCGCGTGCCTCCTCGGCGGTTGCCTGCGCGTCGAAACGCGCATCGCGCTTCTCGACGAACGCGGCGCGCGCTTCCGTCGAGTCGTTCGTCATGTACGCCTGCAGCGTGAAGCCCTGCTCCCAGCGGTACTTGTCCTCGAGATCGCCGTCCTCGACGCCGTTCAGCGCCTCTTTCGCGAGCCGCACCATCGCCGGGCTCTTCTCCGCGATCTTGCGGGCGATCGCGAGGGCCGCGTCGCGCAGCGTGTCGCGCGTCACGACCTGCTCGACCGCGCCGAGCCGGTAGGCTTCGGCGGCGTCGATCATGTCGCCGGTGAAGTACATCGCGCGCACCTTCTGCACGCCGAACAAACGCTGCAGGTGCGCGCCGCCACCCATCGCGCCGCGGTCGATCTCGGGCACGCCGAAGCGCGCGCAGTCGGCCGCGACGACGATGTCCGCCGCGCCGCAGATGCCGATCCCGCCGCCGAGCACGAAGCCGTGCACGGCCGCGATCACCGGCTTCGGGTTGCGGTGCACCGCGCGAAACGTCTCGTAGTTGCCCGCGTTGACCGCCACGATCCGCTCCGGATGCGCGGCCAGTTCCTTGATGTCGACGCCCGCGCAGAAGCCGCGCCCTTCGCCGCGCACGACGATCACGCGCACGTCGTCGTCCTCGCCGAGCGCGTCGAGCGCACGGGAAAGTGCGTGCCAGCCCTGCGCGTCGAGCGCGTTCACGGGCGGATGGGCGATCACCAGTTCGGCGATGCCGTCGGCGCGATCGATCCGAAACGGCATCGCGCCGGCCGGTTGGTTGGATGCTGTCATCTCCTCTTCCTCCCTGTGATTGTGTTCACGCCGCCTGTGCGGCCGGCGCGCCGCGCAGCGCGGCCAGTGCGTCGAGCCGCTCGCCGGCTTCCGCGACGATCCGCGCGATCAACGCGTCGCACGTTTCGATCGCGCCGATCATCGCGGCCGCCTGGCCGCTCGGCAGCACGCCTTCATCGGGGCGGCCCTCGACGATCGCGCGCTGGATCAGGAACGGCGCGTTCGCGGCCATCAGCGTCTGGCTTGCGGTGTAGTCGTGCGAGCGCAGCGCCTTGATCGCGAGGCCGAGCATGTCGCCCGTGCTCAGGCCGTTCTGGCGGCGCCATGCTTCGGCGGTCTTCAATGCGAACCACGTGCGGCGCAACGGGCCGAAACGTTCGAGCTTCAGCAGGTACGGGTTGTCGATCATCCGTTGCGGCAGCCCGTCGAGCGCGTCCGATACGCGGATGCGCGCCGGGTCGCCGACCGCGACGTAGCGCTCGAGCGTCTCGCGCGGCACCGGCGATTCGGCGCTCATCAGGAAGCGCGTGCCCATCGCGATGCCGGCCGCGCCGTACGCGAGCGCGGCAGCCAGCCCGCGTCCGTCGAAGAACCCGCCGGCCGCGACCACCGGCACCCGCACCGCGTCCAGCACCTTCGGCAACAGCAGCGTGGTGGGCACCGAGCCGGTGTGGCCACCGCCCTCCGCGCCCTGCACGGTGACGATGTCCGCGCCGAGTTCGACCGCTTTCGCCGCATGCTTCGGCGCACCGACCGTCGGCATGCAGACGATGCCGGCATCCTTGAAGCGGCGGATCGTCTTCGCATCGGGCCCGCGACCGTAGCTCACCGCGCGCAGCCGGTGCTTGATCGCCAGCTCGACGACCTGCTGCGCGTTCTTCTGAAACATGTGGAAATTGATGCCGAACGGCTGGTCCGTCAGCGACTTCACTTTCAGGATCTCGGCCTCGACCTGCTCCGGTTCGAGCGTCGCGCCGGCCAGGAAGCCGAAACCGCCAGCGTTGCTGGTGGCCGCGACGAGCCGTGCATCGGCCACCCAGCCCATCGCGGTCTGCACGATCGGGTAGCGACAGCCGAGCAGGTCGCACAACGGCGTATGCAGCGTCGTGCTCATGCGGCGGCTCCGTTGACGGCAACCGGTGCCTGCGCCTGCGCGTCGCTGCGGTCCGCGCCGTTCGGCTGGCGCTGCGAGCTGGCCATGCTGCGCGCGTCGTAGCCGCCGAGGCGGTCGCCGCTCACCAGCTCGTTGTGCGCATGCGCAAAGTGATGCCATGCGAACGCCGCATCCATCGCCGCGCGCTTGCCTTGCAGTTCCTCGACGTGGTTCAGCGCCTGCTTGGTCAGCGTGAGTCCGAGGCGCGGCATCGTCGCGATCTTCGCGGCGATCGCGTAGGTCGCGTCGCGCAGCCGCTCGCGCGGCACCACGCGGTTGACCATCCCCATCTGGTACGCACGCTCGGCCGGCATCCGCTCGCCGAGGAACAGGAATTCCTTCGCGATGCGCGGGTTCAGCTCGTACGCATGCGCGAAATACTCGACGCCCGGAATCCCCATCCGCACGACCGGATCGGCGAAGAACGCATCCTCGGACGCGACGATCAGGTCGCACACCCACGCGAGCATCAGCCCGCCGGCGATGCACGCGCCCTGCACCATCGCGATCGTCGGCTTCGGCAGGTCGCGCCAGCGCCGGCACATCCCGAGGTACACCTCCTGCTCGCGTGCATAGAGGAATTCGCCGCCTTCCTTGTCGACGTGGTCGTACCACAGCGATGCGCGGTCGAACGACTCGTGGATGTCGCGGCCCGGCGTGCCGATGTCGTGGCCCGCCGAGAAATGCTTGCCGGCACCCGCGAGCACGATCGCCTTTACCGCGTCGTCGTGCGCCGCGCGCCGGAACGCCGCGTCGAGCGCATACGTCATCTTCGAGTTCTGCGCGTTGTGATACTCGGGACGGTTCATCGTGATCGTCGCGATGCCATACTCGACCGCGTAGTCGACGACACCGTCGCCGAAGGTCACCTGGGTCGCTTCCATTTCGGACCTCATCCCCGGCGCGGCGCCGGATTGTTGCGCACGATCGTCGCGCGCAGGTTGTGCGGATCGAGCGCGCGCACGATGCGCAGGTCTTCCGCGTTCGGCGGAGCCGTCGTGCCGATATCCGGCGCCGCGATCAACGGGAAGCCCGTCGCGTCCTGCACCTCGTCGAAGCTCACGCCCGGATGCAGCGAACGCACGCGGATCGCGTGGTCGGGCCCGCCGAAATCCATCACGCACAGGTCGGTGACGATGCTGCGCAGGTCGACGAAAGTCTTCATTCCGGGCAACCGGCGCGCCGGGTTGTAGCCGACCGTGCACACCATGTCGACTTCGTTCTCGACGAACGTGCGCTTGCCGTGGCCGCTGACGAAGAACGAGTTCGCGTGATTCGTCGTGTTGCCGGGGAAGCCGCGTGCGCCGAGCAGCTGGGTTTTCGGGCGCGTGTAGTCGTCGCCGAGCCACGAGATGTTGGCCTGGCCGAACCGGTCGATCTGCGTCGGCATCACGAGCGCATGACGGCGGCCATGCCACAGGCAGTCGAACACGCGCTCGTAGGTCATCCAGCCGCTCGCCTTCACGCGATAACCGTCGGGGCGCGGCCCAAGCGGCACCGGCTCCTCGACGAGATACGCTTCGCCGTCGGTCAGCATCAGCCCGTTGTTGTACGCGAGCCGCGCGAGGCCGGCCGCGAGCCGCGGGCCCGTGCCGATGCCGGTCGCCAGCACTTCGCCGTCGTCGCGCCAGAGTCGCGCGGACGCGACGATCATCAGTTCCGCGAGGGAATGGTCGAGAGATTCGCTCACAGGCGCTCCTTTACAGAATCGGCAACGGCAGCGTCGTCACGTGCGACAGGCCGCCGACGCCTTCGAGATACTGGCGTTCGTCCTGGCCGACCACGTCGCGCAGGTACGCCGTCGTTGTCGTGTCGTCTTCCGCGCTGGCGCAGTACGCGCGCAGGTGCGGCAGGTCCCAGCCGTAAGCCGGCCCGCACGACGTCGGGTGCGCGCCGCCCGGCGCATGGACGACACCGCTGACGAGCGAGCGCTCGAACGGATTGCGTTTGGCGGCATCGAGGTCCTCGCTCGCGAGCGATGCGTCGACCGTTTCCGACGACACGTAGCAACGCTGTGCGGCACGCGCCATCCACGCGTCGAAGAACGGATCGGGGCCGTCGATGCGCGTGTTGCCCATCCGGTCGGCCGTGTTCACGTGCAGCAGTGCGACGTCGAGTTCGATCGCGGGCATCGCGAGCAGCGTTTCGCCGTCGTCGTACGGCGATTGCACGGTGCGCAGTTGCGGCGCGTGATCGAGCAGCGCGGTGCCGAGCCCGGCGCGGGTCGGCAGGAACGGCAGTCGCGCGGCGGCCGCGCGCAGGCCGAGCTGCAGCATCCCTTCGTCGAGCTCGAGCACGTCGACGCGGCCCTGCTCACGGGCGCGGCGGAAATGCGGTTCGAGCGGAATCACGTCGAGCGACACGAAGCCGAACACCACCTTGCGCACCTTGCCCGCCGCACACAGCAGGCCGACATCGGCGCCGCCGTACGCGACGATCGTCAGGTCCTTCAGGTTCGAGCGCGCGATCTCGCGCACCAGTGCCATCGGCTTGCGCCGCGGCCCCCATCCGCCGATGCCGATCGTCATGCCGTCGGCGAGTTGCGCGACCACGTCGCGCGCGGACATCGTCTTGTCGAGAGGTTTCATCGTCATCGTGCTGGCTTACCGGTATCCGATGCTGAAATCGTGGCCCCACTGGCTCACCTTGGTGGCCTCGAACACCGCGTGCTTCGACCAGTCGACCGTGAGGCCGCCGAAGCCGTATTCGAGATCGAAGCCACCGGGGGTCTTCATGTAGAAAGAGATCATCTGGTCGTTGCAGTGGCGGCCGAGCGTCGCGGACATCTTCACGTCGTGCGTGGCCACGCGATCGAGCGCGCGCCCCACTTCGTCCATCGAGTCGACTTCCGCCATCACGTGCACGCAGCCCGACGGCACGGCCATCTCGAACAGCGCGAGGCTGTGATGGCGCGCATTGCGGCAGTGCATGAAGTGGATGCGCTTCTCCGGTTCAGCCGGATCGGGCGTGAACTTCACGCGATAGATGTCGGACAGCTCGAAGCCGAGCACGCCGCGCACGAACGCGTCGGTCGCATCGAACTGCGGCGCGGGCAGCACCGCGTGGCCGAGCCCCATGTCGCCGGTGACGAAGTGCGAGACACCCAGCGGCGACACGAAGCGGCGGAAGTCGCAGCGCGCGCCCCAGTACAGTTCGTGGCGGTTGCCGGACGGGTCGGTGCACCACGCCATCGCCTGCACGCGGCGCAGCGCGGCTTCGTCGCGGGTGGCGCGCACCGGCTCGACGCCCGCACGCTGCAGCGCAGCAAGCGCGGCGTCGAATGCGGCGCCGTCAGGCAGTTCCCAGCCCGACGCGAAATAGCGGTCGGTCGAGCCGGGGACGATCACGTAGCGGAAATCGCGCTCGTCCATCTTCAGGTACAACGCGCCGTCGGGCGCGTCGAGCGCCTGCATGCCCAGCACGTCTTCCGCGTAGCGGCGCCACGCATCGACGCGCGTCGCCTCGACGACGACATAGCCAAGCGCACGGACATCGATCATGTCGGCCTCCTCCTGGTTCAGAATCCGTTGTTCGTGAAAGGATTCTGGCCGGTCGGGGGTGGCGTTACATCGTCTGTTGGGACGAGAGGCGGCGGGGAATTGGAGCGGCGCGGGCGCGCGCGCAAGCCCGGCGGGACGGGCTATGCGTACGGGACGAGACGGGGAGCAGGTGCGGATTGCCGCAGCGCGGCAACCCGGGTCAGTCGAACGGGTTCAGCAGCCGGACGCCGGTGCGGGCGAAATCCGCAACGTTGCGCGTGACAACGGTGAGATCGTTGATCAGCGCGGTGGCCGCGATCAGCTTGTCGATTTCGTGCGTCGGGTCGGGCACGCGCAAATGCCCCCACATCTGGCTGATCTCGATGTCGACCGGCAGGATGTTCGGCGCATAGCCGGACAGGATCGTCGCCATCCAGGCCTCGAGCGCCGACGCCTGGGGATGATCGCCGCGATGACGGATCAGGTCGACGCCGCGGCGAAGTTCAGCAACCGTCACGACGGACAGGTAAAGCGGGCTCGCGAACGAGTAGAACACCCTGCCACTCACGAGCATGCAACAAAAGCAAAGCCTAAAACGTAGGCCGCACTCATTGCACAACAATATTTATAGCTCAACGCGCTAGACCATAAATCGTCCTGGCATAGATTGTTCATGGCGTTCACACCCTCGACGTTGGCTTCACTTTGCCTGACAAGATGAAACGATGATTGGATTTATTTCAGAAAATCCGAATACTCTCATTTTGCAAGTCGATATTTCAAACCCAGATCACCCTACTTCGCCAACACAAACCAGTAACTCTTAGAAATTGATTTCGACCATTATAATGATCAAATTTACTGTCAACTCTACCAGTTTCACGCCACTCGCTCACAGGTTTTAATGCCATCGGGGCTTGCCAACAAAACAGCAGCCCTTTACATATCTTTAAAAGGGCACTTAAATGAGCAAGTCAAACACTATTCAACTTACGAACAATACACAATACATACTCGTCCTCCATTCATTAAGCGGGAGCGGTGATTACTGGTCGGGAGATTATCCGCCCGCCTATCTTCGGCCGAACGATACTCTCATATTCACCAACTCACTCGACAGCGGGGACCTAAGCGGGTCGGCTCGCTTTGACATACTCGACACTGTGTACAAGAGATGCCCGGACGCAACCAACGTTCAGCTCAACTGGCACAATCCCGTCGGCGCCGCCAATTATGGGTCTGGATCGGTGGAGGGCAACACTGCGGGATTTTTTAACGTCGGCAGCCCGACGATTAGTGGTGACAACGTCGGCCATCCGACATTTTCCTGGACCGTAACCGGTCCCTGAAAGTCGGACTCGATATCGCGCCAAACCGCCAATTCACCCGTAGCTGCACCAGTTCTGTAGAGTATTGCCGTTATCAAAGTGTGGGCGACGTCGAACGTCATTGCTGACTGGCCGATGAGCAGTCTGCCGCAACTTGGCTGCTCCATCGGTCATTGACGCCGTCCACGCTTACAAGCCCGGGTAACTCCTGATACTACGCAGGTATGCTTTGATCATCGCGGTCGAGCCACGAACGTGATTCCTCCCTCGGCTAGACACCATTACACCCCTCCGGGTGATTTTCCGGATGGGCCCGGCAGTCATTCACGTAGTCGTTGACCGCGTTGTAGCTCGCGACGATCGGAGTGACAACCTCATCGAGATGAGCATCGATGGTTTCCTGATCCCGGATGAGAACGCACCGTCGTTCCACGAGATCCGGAGCCTCTCCAAGCGGCTGTACGACAAGCAGGGAAACGTCGATACGAAGGCTTTGCTCGGCCACATGTCGGACATGTCGGCCGAAACCTACGCAGATGCTCGAGGAATCGAACCTATTCGGCTGAAGGTGGGTTCTTATCGAATTCTGAACAGATTCTAAACACTCCCTTGTGCGACAAGGGTTTCCGGACGATCGAATGTTTCAATCAAATACACGCCTGGCCTCGCCGGAATCCTGAACACGTTGAAAATCCGCGTCGTCGCCAACATCGGGCATGCTCATCAGCACTTGCGCGAATGTCTTTCGCTTCGGCCGGCCGAGCGCATCGGCCAGGATGGCCCGATGTTCGGCCTCGGCACTCCTGCCATTTGCCGCAGCCTGCTCGCGCAAGCTCTGAACGATACTGTCATCCACGTTACGCACCAGTAGATTTGCCATGAGTTCCTCCATCCGGGTTTGATATCAACGTTAGCGCCACGAGGGCGAATTGCAATCATTGCTATCATCGCCATCGACGGAAGGAGGACGGTGATTGGCGTCGGCGAACGGCAACGGGCCGCATGAATTGTCTCGGCATGCGCCACTCGCCCGACGGGTCGAATTGCTGTCTGCAAGGTAAGCCGGATCGGAGCAGCGGGAAAGACGGCCGAACGGCCATTCACCACCGCTCGCGGAGGCGCACGCAAACCGCAGCGAAGCGGCGGCAGTCACCGCCTCCGCGCGCGGTGCGCGCGTCGGTCGTCAGTCGGCGGTCGTGCCAACAGCCGCTGCCCGGCCTGTATCGGCGAGGCCGGCGTCGCGCTCCCGAACACACGCGACGCCAGCCGCACCACTCAGAACCGATACGAAATCCCGATCTGCAGCACCGGGTACCACCGATAGCGCGACATCACCTGCTGCAGCGAATCCAGCCCGCTCGAGGCCAGGATCTGGCTCTTCGCCGGCCCGGCCGCGGCTGCCAGTTCCGGCGACAGCGTGTACGAGCATTTCGGTATCCCGTACGCCACGCCGAGATCGGCAACGAATCCCAGCCCTTTCGACGCCGGCCGGTGCCCGTAGCCGATCCCGAAGTACGGCATCACGGTCGGATAGCGCGCTTCCGCCACCGCGTACATCCCCGGCATCGCCGGATAGCGCTTGCCGCCGAACACATAGGTGCCGTTGGTCGGCACCGATACGCCGCGGAGATCGTCGTCGTTGAAGCGCAGGCCGAGCGTCGCCCGGAAGCCGCTGCCTCGCCACGGAAAGATGTCCGCGTACAGGCCGCCCTGGCGCAGCTTCAGGTCGTCCTGGTAGCGATTGCCGGCCACCGTGAAGTCATGCGAAAGATCGATCGCATTGAAGTCCGCATGCGCGCCCAGCATCGAATTGAAGCTCACTGCCGCGCCGATGCCGACGCCCTGCGTACCACCCTGCAGGTAGATCTCCTGCGCGTGCGCGCTCGCGGCACACATCACCGCGACCGCTGCCCATTGGTTCACCGTCATTTTCACGGGCGCCTCCCCCGACATGTGCCGGGCGCGCCTCCCCAACGCATGCGGCCTGCGCCGCCCTGCGTAATGCGCCCCCCGGCACGACACCTCGCAAGCACGCTTGCTGTTCTACGGATCGGGAACGCGTTGCCCCCGTGCGCATGACCGATACGACATGCGCGGCAGGTACGCCGCTCCTGGCAGCGCCCACGCCCCGATCCGATTCCCCGTTTGTTTCGATGTCGTTGCGTGCCGCCGATGCGTTCATCGTTGTTGCGTGTTTCGTTTGCACCGGCGGCACGGCGTCAACCGCAAAGCGCGTGCCATGCGGTGCAAACCGAAGCGGGACAAGCGTCATCGCAAGACACGGCCAGTCACACGGCGTGTCATCGGAGGAAATGTTTCAGGTACGCATCCTTATTCGGCAGACCAGGCCGCAACACGGGATCCGATGTGTCGCGCATCGGTGCCGCAATGCGTGTCGAACGAGGCGGGACGGCCGTCGGCGCCTGCGCGTCGTCGTGGCCGTCACGGGCGTGCGGCGCAATACATCGACGAATACGTTGCAAGGATGTGACCTCGCGCCCGTCGGGCGCGAGGCCGATGCGCAATTGCGCGTGGCAATGCAGGGTGAATACGGATGCCGGCGGGTGCTGCCCGGCCAGCCGCTCAAACCGACTCGTGCGCGCGGACCAGCGCCCTTTCCGCCACGAGATCGAGCTTGCGGGACAACCGGTAATACACGCCGCCCGACACGATCAACCCGACGAGCCACGCAATGTCGATCTCGTGCAGCCGCTGCGCGATGAAGCCGACGAACACCGCCTTGCCGGTGGACGGATCGAAGATGCTGAAGAACGGAATCATCGCGGCGAAGCCGATCAGGTAGGCGGCGATCCCGGTCGCCTGCCAGGAACCGTAGATGCCATCGGGGCGGAAGAAATGCGGGATCACGTAATGCCCCTTGCGGACGAAGAAGTAGTCGACCAGGTTCACCGCCGTCCAGGGCACGAGGAAGTACAGCAGCGTCGTCAGGAACAGGTTCAGCAGGTTCAGCCCGCCGCCTTTCAGCATCAGGATGCACACGCCAAGCAGCACGCTGATGGCGACGATCGTCGTCACGCGCGCACGGCGGCCCGGGGTCATCGGCTTCAGGCAATCGGCCCCGGTCAGCACGGTCAGCGTCGCGCTGTACGTGTTCAGCGCGATGATCGGCACGAACCCGACGACGGCCACGGTCACGAGCAGCGCGCCGAACCCGGGCGCCGTCGCGTTGCCGAGCCCATAGATCGCCGACAGCACGTTCGTCGCGGACAGCGACTGCGCGAGCGACGCACCGAGCGCGATCATCCATGCACCGGACAGCGATGCGCCGACGAACACCGCCGCGATCAGCGGCTTGCGCCTCGTATCGGCCGGCAGGTAACGCGTGTAGTCCGACACGTACGGCGCGTAGCCGATGTTGTAGCTGGCCGATACCGCGAACTGCGTGAGGAACGCGACCCAGTTGAAGCCGAGGTTCGGCATCGGCGTGCCCGCCGCGCCGCCGCCCGCGTGCGTCATCGCCAGCACCGTCACGATCACGTAGACGGGCAGCGTCGCATACAGCGACCACTTGAACGCGCGATGCATCGCGTCGTGCCCGTAGATCGCCAGCAGCGCGCCGATCGCGATGGCGACGAGGCCGACCGGCTTCGAGTCATAGCCGAGAATGTTGTGCACGCCTTCGACGATCAGCGCGACGTTCACGACGTTGATGCCGAAGAACACGAACAACGCGGCCACCAGCGCGAGCACGACGCCGCGGTAACCGAACTGCGCGCGCGACTGGATCATCTGCGGCAGCCCCATCTCGGGCCCCTGCGAGCCGTGGAACGCCATGAACACCGTGCCGAACATGATGCCGAGCGCGCCGGCGAGCGTCGTCCAGCCGGCCGACAGCCCCATCGCGGGGCCGACGAAACCGATCGAAACGGTCAGAAAATGAAAATTGCCGACGAACCAGAACGGTCCCTGGTGACGGAGTTTCGCACTCCGTTCGTGTTTCGGCACATAGTCGATCGAGCGGCCTTCGATGGCCGACGGATGCGATGCCTGGGCGACATGTTCCATGTCTTGTCTCCTGCGACGGCCGCGTTGCCCGCGGCCGATCGGGTCATTGGAATCGTTCGAATGAATGCGTTGACGGATCGGGTGGCGCGTTACTCGTCGTCGCGGTACGGGATGGTCCATTCCTCGCCGCGCACGGTCGTCACGTACTCGGGCCAGCGATACTGGTGCGGCACGCGGAAATCCGCATCGAGCATCGGTGCTTCCCACGCGTGCCCGCCCACGCCGCCCTCCGTGCGCTGCGCGAATTCGGCCTGCGCCGCACGCAGCAGGTCGCGGTCCTCGAGCAGGTCGACGAGCGTCGCGCCGATCGTCTTCGACGCACTGACGATCATCGGGTCGATCGTCTCGCGGATGCCGCCGAGCGCGTTGGCCACCCAGTCCGGATACACGAAACCCGGCGGCGCCTTCAGCATCGGCCGGGCCACATAGAGCCGCACCGTCGGGCAGTGCCACGTGTATTCGGTGTAGTCGTCGGATGTCATGTACTTCTGCCAGGACGGCATCTGCTTGCGCAGTGCGACTTCGCAGTCCTCCGGATCGATCAGTTGCTCGGTCACCGGCAGGAACGGCTCGGCCATCGCGTCGATACCGAGGTTGCGCTGGATTTCCTGTGCGATGCCGATTGCATCGCCGTTCCAGCGCGGCGCGCCGGCGCGTTCCAGGTTCGCGTAGGTCGCCCGCGCGAGCGCATGGTTCGGCAGACCGCCGCGCGACTTGCTGACCCACGTCTTCTTCCATTTGCAGTGGGTTGCCTGCGCTGCGGCCTCGGCGTTCTGGTCCATGATTGCGCTGATGGTTTCGGCCTGCTCGACCGAATCGGTGCGCACCATGAAGTTGATCTGCGCGATGTGCGGCGGCAGGTTGTCGGCGGTCGCCTGCCCCGCGACGAGGATCGCCTCGTTGAAGCTCCACAGCCCGGTGGCCGGCAGCATCGAGCGGCGCAGCCCTTCGTTGAGCTGGTAGAAATGGATCAGCGCGTCGTTCGCGCCCGGTGCGCGCGCGGCCAGATGATTCTGCGGAATCGGGCTCAGCTTGTCCGACGCGATCCAGTTCTGCGGATCGTCGCACGTGAAGGTGTAGATGTAGTTGTAACCCACCCCGCAATGCGTATCCCACACCGTCGTATTGCACAGCGGCAGCAGGTAGGTCGGATGGAAGCTGACCGCCGCGTCGAGGCCGTCGTAATAGCCCTTTGCCGCGTGGATCGGCTTCGACGCGCGCAGCTTCTCCGCCGGTTCGCCGAAGAACTTCAGCGTGCCCTGCAGCCCGTGGCGCACCATCGCGTCCTTCGCGGCCAGCAGGCCGCCGAGTGCGCTGATGCCGAGCGCCGAATGCGGATCCGTGTGGCCGGGTGCAAAGCGCGACAGGTGGCCGCGCGGCTCGCGCCGCGTCGACGCGGCCTGGCAGTTGCCGGGCACCGCGTCGTATTCCGCGTAGGTCGCGACCGTCGGGCCTTCGCCCTGCCGGAACGTCGCGACGAACGCGGTGGGCATGCCGCCGCTGCCTGCCTCGACGTCGAAGCCGGCCGCCCGGAGTTGTTCCACATACCAGGCGCTGGACTTGTACTCGCGGAACGCCGGTTCCGCGAAATGCCAGATCACCTGGTGCCAGTCGGACAGCTCGGTCGTGTGGCTGTCGATCCAGTCGAATACCGAACGCTGGGTTGCGCGCATCTCGTCTCCTTGGTTGTCGAATCGTTCGAATCGCTTTTCGCGACGCCATCCTACGGCCGGCCTATCGAATGGCATAATTGACCGTAATCGAATTTATCGATAACCAACATGACGCTCGATCATCTCGCGATCTTCATCGCAATCGCCAAGCACGGCGGGTTGTCGGCTGCCGCGCGGCGGCTCGGCAAGGCGCAATCGACGGTGAGCACGGCGCTCGCCAATCTCGAGGCCGATCTCGGCGTCCGCCTGTTCGATCGTGATCTTCATCAAGTGTCACTGACGGCCGAGGGCGAGGTGCTGCTCGGCTTCGCGCAGGCCACGCTGAACGCGGCAGCGACACTCGAACGCAAGGCGTACAGCCTCGCGGGCGGGCGCGGGCACCGGCTTGTGGCTCGGCATCGATCCGATCCTGCCGCAGACGGCCGTCCATCTGCTGTGCCTGGAACTCGAGCAACGCTTCCCGGAGCTTCAGCTCGAACTGCTGCAGCCGAACAGTGCCGACGCAGCCGCGCTGCTGAAGCACGGCGCACTCGACATCTGCATCGCGGCAACGGTCGAGGCGACGCCGGTCGAATTCGGCGCGACGACGCTCGGCCACGTGCAGTTCGTGCCGGTCGCCGCCCGCAGCCATCCGCTCGCGGCGCTGAAGGCCGTCAGCAATCGCGATCTCGCGCAGGTGCGCCAGTTGCGCGCGGCCGATCGCGATGCGGAGAGCGGCTCGGTGTTCGGGCGATACACCGAGATCATGTGGCACATCGAGAACCAGGCGCAGCTCGTCGACCTCGTGAAGAAGGGCCTCGGCTGGGCGTTCATCCCGGAGCACCTGCTCGCGGACGAAGGCAATGGCGAGCTGTACGTGCTGCCGCACGAATATCAGCGCTCCGCATTCCTGAAGGCGGTCGATTTGCTGTGGAGCCTGCGCAGCCGGCAGACGGACGTCATCGCGTGGCTGAACGCGGATCTGGGGAAATTGCGAACCCTGTTCGCGCTGCGATGACGCGAGCGGCGCGGCGCCGCCCGATTCATTCCGTGGAAGGACTGTCCTGGCGTGAGCGCCTGCCGCTCACCCGCGCACGCCGACGATCACGCCGGCCGCGATGATCGCCAGCACGAGCAGCGACAGCAGCGCATAGGTCCGGTCGCGCTCGCGCACGAACAGCCCGAGGAGCAACGCAACGCGCGCAACCGGCAACAGGATGAACAGCGCGACACCGGCCTTCGCGAACGCGTGGCCGGCCGGTGCGAATGCGCTGCCGCCCGCCCCCAGCAGCATCCCGACCGCGATCAGCCCGCACGCGCACACCGTGCCAACCCGCAGCAGCAGCGCGACTGCCCGATCGCGGCGCTCGACGCCATCGACGATGCGCGTCATCCCGCCCCGCCCGGCGCATGAACACCCAGCGCACTCAGGAGCATGTCGATCGCGAGCAACAGCAGCACGACGACGAAAAAGACCCGCAGCTTGTCGGCCGGCAAGCGGATCAGCAACCGCGCACCGACGATCGCGCCGATCACCGAGCCGAGCGCGATCGGGCCGGCAAGACGGATGTCGATGTCGCCGCGCGCGAAATAGGCGCCCGCACTCGCCGCTGCCGTCACGCCGATCATGAAATTCGATGTGGCCGACGACACCTTGATCGGCAACCGCAGCGCGGTATCCATCGCGGGAATCTTCAGCACGCCGGAGCCGATGCCGAGCAGCGCGGAAATCAGGCCCGCGCCAACCATCAACGCCATGCCGAACGGCACCCGCCCGACCTGATAGCCGATCTCCCGGCCGGATGCCGGATCGGGAAAGCTCGCATGCAGACGGAGGGTGCTTGCCCAGCTCGCGGCATCGGGCGGGCCGTCGGCGAGCGTTTCGTGACGCCGCGCCAGCATCTGCTTCGCGGACACGACGAGGATGACCGCGAACAACGCGTACAGGAACGAAGTCGGCACACGGCCGATCAACAACACGCCCGCGAGCGCGCCGAACGTGGTGGCCGTTTCGAGCACGATCGCAAGCCGAATATTGACGAGCCGCCCTTTCAGGAACGATGCCGCGCCGCTGCACGAGCAGGCGATCACCGACACGATGCTCGCGCCGATCGCCGTCTGGATGCTCACACCGAACAGCAGCGTGAGCAGCGGCACGACGAAGATGCCACTCGCCATCCCCAGCACGCCGCCGAGCGCACTGGCACCGAACGCGGCGACGAACAGCCACAACGCTTGCATGCCGGCCCGCCCCGTTACGAACGCTCGCCCGCGCGCCGGCTCAGGCGCGTGACGAAGCGGATGAGGTCGCCGCGGTAGTAAAGCTTTTCGAAATCCACGGGCTGGTGCGCGTGCGTATGCGACGTCCGTTCGATCAGGAAGACCGGGCTGCCGGGCGCGATCGCGAGCGCCTGCGCAACCTCCGGCGGCGCCGCGACGGCTTCGAGCCGGTACTCGGCGTCGACGAGCGGCACGTCGTAACGCTCCTCGAGCAACGAGAAAATCGGCTCCGCCTCCAGATCGTGCGCGACGATCTTCTCGCCGAGCTCGCGCGGCAGGTAGGTTTCGTCGAAGGAGACCGCGATGCCGTCGGCCAGGCGCACGCGGCGAATGCGCATGACCGCGGTGCCCGGCGGCAGCGCGAGCTGCCGCGCGACGTCGGCGCCGGCTTCGACGACCTGGCGATCGACGAGCCGCGCGGTCGGCGTGCGCCCGAGTGCATGCATGTCCTCGACGAAGCCGGTCAGCTCGGTCAGTTCCTGCGTGATCTTCGGTTCGGCGACGAACGTGCCTTTCCCGCGCCGGATTTCGACGAGGCCGCGCGCGACGAGGTTTTCGATCGCCTTGCGCACGGTCGTCCGGCTGACGCCGAACCGCTCGATCAGGCGCTCCTCGGGAGGAAGCTGGCTGCCCGGCGGCAGGTCGGACGTCGAGATTTCGAGGGCCAGAGCGGCCTCGACCTTCGTATAGAGCGGCGCGTTGCCGAAGTCGGAGTTCATAGAGACATCATGACGTCACGACGTCATGATGTCAAATCCCCTGGTTGTGCTGCCGGGACGGCTACAACCCGTACCCGCCCGACACATTCAACTGCTGCCCGGTGATGTAATTGGCCCGGTCCGACGCCAGGAACACCGCCGCCCGCCCGACGTCGTGCGCCTTTCCCCAGCGCTTGAGCGCAAGCATCTTCTGCGTCTCGTCGATCCACGCCTGGTCGAACTGCCCTTGTTCGAGCAACACCGGAAACATCCCGGCCTCGATCACGCCGACCAGGATCGAATTCGCGCGAATGTCGTAACGCCCCTCCTCGCGTGCCAGCCCCTTGACCAGCGCCTCGTTCGCCGCCTTCGGCGCGACCGACAATCCGTCGCGATCGGGCCAGCGCAGGTGCCCGGCCGACCCGAGCGTCACGAACGATCCGCCGCCCGACGCGCGGAAGTGCGGCAACGTCGCCTTCGCCGCCACGAAGAATCCGACCGTCTCGACGTCGATCGCGCGGCGCCAGTCGTCGTGCGTCATGTCGCCGATGTGACGCTGGTTCACGAACGGCCCGGCCGCCCAGACGACCGTATGCACACGGCCATGCGCGTCGATCGCGGCCGCGAGCGCGGCGTCGACCTGGGCGGGATCGGTCACGTCCACGCAGTGCGTGGTGGCCGCGACGCCTTCGCCGCGAATGTCGCGTGCGACGCGCTCGGCCACGTCGGCCTTGCTGCGGTAACCCACCGCGACCGGCACGCCGGCCCGCGCAAACTCGAGCGCGACGCCCTGCCCGATCCCGCCGCTACCACCGAACACCAGCACCGCGCCCTGCGGAAATCCGTTGTCGTTCATGCGTTCATCCCGTTCGTGTGTCGCGGCGGCGCTCAGGCCGCCGCCTCGGTCCCCGCCCGCAGGCGGTACTTCAGCACCTTGCCGGCCGCGCTCGTCGGCAGTTGCTCGACGAACGTGAAATGCCGCGGCACCTTGTAGTTCGCCATGTTGCGGCGCGCCCAGTCGTTCAGTGCGTCGGCGTCCGCCTGCGCGCCCGGCCGCAATACGACATACGCATGCCCGACTTCCCCGAGCCGCGTATCGGGCACGCCGACCAGCGCCACCTGCGCAATCGCCGGATGCGCGGCAAGCAGCCGCTCGATCTCCGCCGGATAGCAGTTGAAGCCGCCGACGATGAACATGTCCTTGATGCGGTCGGTGATCTTCAGGTTGCCGTTCGCATCGACGCAGCCGAGATCGCCCGTATGCAGCCAGCCATCGGCATCGACCGTCTCGCGCGTCGCGTCCGGCTGGTTGAAGTAGCCGCGCATCACGTTGTAGCCGCGCACCCAGATCTCGCCGGTCTCGTCCGGCCCGAGTGGTTCACCGCCCGGCCCCGCGATGCGCAGCTCGACATCCGGCATCGGCCGGCCCGACGTATAGGCGACCGTCTCCGCATCGTCGCCATGGCGGCACAGCGTCGCGAAGCCGCACGATTCGGTCAGCCCGTAGCCGGTCAGCACCGTCTCGAAACCGAGCTCCGCGCGCATCCGCTCGATCAGGCTCGGCGCGATCGCCGCCGCGCCCGTCACCGCGATCCGCAGCGACGACAGGTCGCGCGTCGCGCGATCGGGCGCGTCGAGCAGCGCGTAGTACAGCGTCGGCGGGCCGGGCAGCACCGAGACGCGGTCGTCGGCGACGCGGCGCAGCACGTCGGCCGGCTGGAACACGAGATGCGGCAGCACGGTCGCGCCGCTCGACAGCGCGGCGAGCCAGCCGGCCTTGTAGCCGAACGTGTGGAAGAACGGATTCACGATCAGGTAGCGGTCGTCGGCGCGCACGCCCGCGATCGCCGCCCACGCCTGTGCGGCGCGCAGGTTCTGGCCGTGCGCGGTCATCACGCCCTTCGGGCGGCCGGTCGTGCCGGACGTGAACATCAGGTCCATCACGGTGTCGGGCGTCACCTGTGCCTCGCGTTCGCGCACCGCAGCCAGCGACACCTCGGCGCCGCGCGCGAGGAACGCGTTCCAGGTTTCGTCGTACGCGCCTGAAGGCGGCTCGCCGTCGAACACGACGACGCGCTCGAGCGTCGCGGGCCGGTGCGGCGCAAGCATCGCCGGATAGGATTCGCCGAGGAAGGTGCCGCAGCAGAACAGCAGCCGCGCGCCGCCGTCGTGCAGGATGCCGCCCACCTCCATCCCCTTCATCCGCGTATTGACCGGCACGAGGATCGCGCCGACGGTGTGGATCGCCAGCGCCGCGACGATCCATTCCGGCAGGTTCGGCGCCCACACCGCGATGCGGTCGCCGGCCGCGATGCCGCTCGCGAGCAGCGCGCGGGCCGCGTCGACGCGGGCCGCGTCGAGTTCCGCGTAAGTCAGCCGGCCATGCTCCGTCTCGATCGCCGGATGCGCGCCGTGGCGCGCGGCTGCCCGCGCGATCAGCGCGGGCGTGGTCAGGATTTCGTTGTCCATCGTCATAGATCAGGATGGCCGTGCGCGCCGCCGGCGCGCGACGGCTCAGTCGGGAAACACCACGCGCAGCGCATCGCTCGCGGGCCGCGCGCAACAGGCGAGCGTCCACCCGGCCGCGATCTCGTCGTCGTCGAGCACGTGGTTGCTGTCGAGCGCGACCTCGCCACGCTCGATCCGGCACATGCACGCGCCGCATTGCCCCATTCGGCAGGAATTCGGCGCCGGTACGCCCGCGCGCAGCATCGCGTCGAGCAGCGTTTCGCCGGGGGCGCTGTCGAATGCGAACGCGTCGCCGTCGAGCACCGTCTCGATCGTTGCGCCGTCGCCGGATGCCGAAGCCGCCGCTGCGACGCTTGACACCGTCGTATCCGACGCCGCCGGTGCCGGCGCATCGGGCAGCGATGCGAACCGCTCGACATGTACCCGCGCCCGCGGCAGCCCGAGGCCGAGCATCGCGGCCAGCGCGTTCTCCATGAACAGCGCGGGCCCGCAGATGAACGTCTCCTGCTGGCTGAACGGCCGCGCGAGTTCCTCGAGATGGCGCTGTTGCGGGATGCCCTGCACGCTGTCGAGCCAGTGGATCACGCGCACGCGGCCCGGATGGCGCTGTGCGAGCTGCTGCAGTTCCGCGCGGAAAATCACCGAGCGTTCGTCGCGGTTCGCATAGATCAGCGTCAGCATCCCGCGCCCGTGCACGAGCGCCGATTTCAGGATCGACAGCACCGGCGTGATACCGCTGCCGCCCGCGAACAGCAGCAGGTCGCCGTCGAGCGTGCGCGGCGTGAACACGCCGGCCGGCGGCAGCACGTCGAGCGCGTCGCCCGCCTTCACGCGGTCGCACAGCCAGTTCGACGCACGGCCGTCGCGTACACGCTTGACGGTGATCTTCGGCGCGGCGTCGATGCCGGGCGCGCTCGACAGCGAATAGCAGCGCGCGACGGTCGCATCCGCGCACGGCACGTTCAGCGTCAGGAACTGACCGGGCCGGTACGCGAAGGCATCGCGCAACGCGGCCGGCACGTCGAACACGAACGAGCACGCGTCGTCGCTTTCGGCAATCACTTCGGCAACGGTCAGCCGATGGAAGCGCGAATCGCTCATGGCCGGCTCCTCACGTCACGCAGCCGCACGGGCCACCGGCGCACCGGGCGTCGTGTAGGCACCGTCGAGATAGACGAGCGGATCGACGTCGCCGCTCATCAGCACTTCGCGGATACGCCCGATGAACACCGTATGCGTGCCGTATTCGAAGCGGCCGTCCTGCTCGCACACGAGGCTCGCCTGCGCGTCGCGCAGATACGGCACGCCGAGCGCCGACGTATGCCAGTCGCCGGTCGTGAAGCGCGCCTCGCCCTTCAGGCGGCCGCTGCAGTCGATCGCGATGCCTTCGTGGGCCGCCGACAACACGTTCACGCAGAACCCGGCGCCCGCGTCGAGCGGCGGATACAGCGACGCGTTGCGGTTGATGCAGATCAGCAGCGAAGGCGGCTCGGTCGACAGCGAATCGACCGCCGTCGCGGACATCGAGTAGCGCCGGCCGTCGTGCGCACTGCTGATGACCGTGACGGAGCGCGCGAGGCGGCGCATCGCGAGCAGCATGTCGGTGCGCAGCGGATGGGTGGTGAGATCGCTCATGATCGGACTCCGTCTAATTCAGTCGTGGATGGCCGGGCGGGCTGCCCGCCGGCGTCGGCTGCGCGAGCAGCCAGGTGGTCGGCGGCGAGATACCCGAAGGTCATCGCCGGACCGAGCGTCGAGCCCGCGCCGGGGTAGCTCGCGCCCATCATCGATGCGCTGGTGTTGCCGATCGCATAGAGGCCGTCGATCGGCTCGCCGTCGGCGCGCAGCACGCGGGCGTGCACGTCGGTGACGAGCCCGCCCTTCGTGCCGATGTCGCCCGCGTCGATCCGCACCGCGTAGAACGGTGCCTGGTCGACCGGCCCGAGACACGGGTTCGGCTTGTTCTGCGGATCGCCGTAGTACGTGTCGAACAGGTTGTCGCCCTTGCCGAACGCTTCGTCGATCCCGGTGACTGCATAGCGCGCCATGTCGCGCAGCGTGTCATGCAGGCCGGCCGCATCGACGCCGATGCGCGCGGCGAGCGCGTCGATCGTGTCGGCCTTCACGATCACGTCACGGAACGCGGCCGGAATCCGCGAATCGGGCATCATCGACGCCGGCATGATCGGCCCGCACGGATACTTGCGGCGAAACCGCGCGTCGAACACCATCCAGGCGGGCACGCTCGCACCGGTGCGCGCATGGTCGCGATACATCGCCGGCACGAATTCGGAATACGGCGCGGCTTCGTTGACGAAGCGCTTGCCGAGGCTGTTCACGATCACGCAGCCCGGCAGGTTGCGTTCGACGAACAGCGCGCGCTGCTTCTCCTCGCCCGCGACACCGACCGTCGGCGCGCCCCACACGTGTGCCATCAGCGCGAGCGCGCCGCCGAGCCGGTGGCCTTCGGCGATCGCGTCGCCGGTGTTGGCCGGCGGCGTCGCGCTCCACTGCGCCTGTGTCGGCTGCGGCAGGTAGC
>NZ_JAAGPE010000643.1:0-1328 GCF_017104605.1 Burkholderia sp. Ac-20384
TCGCCACCACGAACGCCAGCATGTTGGCGAGAAAGAGAACAGCGATCAGCCAGCGCAGCATCGTCGATACTCCTCGTCGTCATTGACGTGGTTCACGTCATTCAATCGGGCCGGCCGCATCGCCGGCTTTTTCATTCCTGCCGTTGACCGTGCGTGTAGGTCGCCATCGTGGCGCCGCGCATCTTTCACCGTCATCGTGACGCAGGTCCGCCCGGGCTTGCGTCGCCACGCGCCGGCGCGATGCCGGCGCCTTTCCGTCCGTCACGCCTGCGCCGCCGTTGCGGCCGCCGCTTCCGCGGCAATCAGCGCGAGCCCGGACAGGATCAGTGCATCGTGACGCGTATGCGGGAGCGTCAGCGCACGCGCGACGTCGTCCGCCGCGCCGCCGGCCAGCACGAGCCGCACGGGTGCCTGCCATGCGTCGGCGAGATCGCGCCACGCGCGTTCGATCAGCCCGGCCTGCGCGTACAGGCAGCCGGCCGACAGCGAGCGCGGCGTGTCGACCTGGAACGGCTCGGCCTGCGCGCCGGCGAGCAGGCCGCTCGCGATGTCGGTAGTCAGCGTCGGTAACTGCGCGGTATGCGTGCCGAGCGCGCGCATCATCAGCGCCCAGCCCGGCGCGATCAGCCCGCCCGTGAAGCGGCCGTCCGCACGTAGCGCTTCAAGCGTCGTCGCAGTGCCAAACGTCGCGATCAGCAGGTGTTCGCCCGGAAACGCCGCGTGCGCGCCGATCAGGCCGGCCCAGCGGTCGCTGCCGAGCTGGTCGGGCGTCGTATAGCCGTTCGTCACGCCGCATTGCGTGTGGCGCGAGCGTATCGTCGTGCGCGGCAGGCCCGGCCAGCGGGCGTCGAGCAGCGTGTCGAGCCGGGCGGCCACGTCGGCGCCCGCGACGTTCGAGATCCACGCGCCGCGCGGACGCGGCAGGGTCGACCAGTCGGGATCGGCGCCGCCGTCGCGGGTGTGGCCGAACGCGCCCGTCTCGACGAGCGTGCGCTGCGCATCGGCGAGCGCCCACTTGATCCGGCTGTTGCCGGCGTCGATCAGCAGGTGCGGCTCGTTCATTGCGCTTCGCGCAGCGACACGTCGCCGGCGGCGATGGCCTGCACGCCGTCCGGCGTGTCGAGCAGCAGCTGGCCGGTCGCGTCGATGCCGGTCGCGATGCCGCGCACGCGTTCGACACCCTGTTCGAGCAGCACGACTTCGCGTCCCGCGTACGCGTGCAGCGCATGCCAGCGGGGCAGGAACGGCGCGAGCCCTTCGGCGCCGAACTGCGCGAGCGCGGGCGTGAGCGCATTCAGCGACGCGGCGAGCGTATCGGTGAGGTTGGC
>NZ_JAAGPE010000644.1:0-1485 GCF_017104605.1 Burkholderia sp. Ac-20384
TCGCTCCGTTCTGCAGCTGTGCTTCCCAGTCCGGTTCGATGGCCGCGAGCGTGGGCGCCATCTCGCTGAACAGAACAGGCTCCTCGCCGACGGCCAGCCATCCGCGCGGCGCCTTGATCATGATCGGCGCGCAGCGGTTGAAGCGCCTGCCGGCGCTCGCCGCGCTCGTCGGCGCCCGCGCGATGCTGATCGAGGAACTGGCCGACGCGATCCACGCGCCCGGCACCGACGCACCGGCACCCGCCCCCGCCGGCCGGCCGGTGGACGACGATCCCGCCGCGCTGCTCTACACGTCCGGCTCGACCGGCAAGCCGAAAGGCGTGGTCGTGTCGCACCGCAATCTGGTGTCGGGCGCGTTCAGCGTCGCCGCGTACCAGGGGCTGGCCAGTGACGATGTCGTGCTCGGCGTGCTGCCGCTCAGCTTCGACGCGGGCCTGAGCCAGCTCACGACCGCGCTGGCGTCCGGCGCGTGCTATGCACCGCTCGACTTCCTGCAGCCGGCCGAAGTGCCGCGCCATTGCGACGCGTTCGGCGTGACGTCGATCACCGGCGTGCCGCCGTTGTGGATGCAGCTCGCGTCCGCCGGCTGGAGCGATACGGCCCGCACGCGGATCCGCCGCTTCGCGAACACCGGCGGCCATCTCGCCACGCCGCTGCTGCACCGCCTGCAGGCGCTGTTCACGAACGCTTCGCCGTACCTGATGTACGGATTGACCGAAGCATTTCGCTCGACGTACCTGCCCCCGGCCGACGCCGCACTGCGCCCGACATCGATCGGCAAGGCCGTGCCGAACGCCGAAATCCTCGTGCTGCGCGCGGACGGTAGCGAATGCGCGGCCGACGAGCCCGGAGAACTCGTGCATCGCGGCGCGTTCGTCACGCTCGGCTACTGGAACCGGCCCGAGCTGACCGCGCAGCGCTTTCGCCCGCTGCCGCGCCGGCACGGCGAGATCCCGCGCCCCGACGTCGCCGTGTGGTCCGGCGACATCGTGCGCCGCGACGCGGACGGCTACCTGTATTTCGTCGCGCGCGGTGACGACATGATCAAGACGTCGGGCTATCGCGTCAGCCCGACCGAAGTCGAAGACGTGCTGTTCGCGCTGCCCCACATTCGCGAGGCGGCGGTGTTCGGCGTCCCGCACGCGTCGCTGGGCGAAGCGATCGCCGCATGCGTCGTATCGACGCTCGACGCCGACGCGTGCCGCGCCGACATCGCACGCGCTTGCCGCGACGCATTGCCGACCTACATGAGCCCGCTCGTCGTCGAGCCGCTGCCGGCGTTGCCGCGCAACCCGAACGGCAAGATCGACCGCCCCGCGCTGAAAAACCAGTATCGCGACGCGTTCGCGCGCACGAACGAGGAGACCGCCGCATGACCCTGTCGACGCTCGATGAAACCTGCCTCGGCGCGCGCCGCGTCGCCGAGCCCGGCACGCTTGCCCTGTCCGGCGGCGTCGTGGTGCTGCCGCCTTCGGTCGTGTTCAG
>NZ_JAAGPE010000645.1:0-1315 GCF_017104605.1 Burkholderia sp. Ac-20384
CCAGCGCGAGTGCCGCGCCGACGCGCCGCGCCGGCCGCATTGCCCGTCGCTTCGCCATTGCCCGCGCCATCCGTTACATCCCCCGTCGACGCGCGGCGATTCTCTGCAGCACGCTGAACACGCCGAGCGCGAGCAGCAGCCCCGCCACGACGCCGACCGCGCCCAGCACGACCGGATGCCGCGCCGCATGCGTCCATACGCGCGCATACCACGGCACGAAGCCGACCACGTAAGGCTCGCCGACGCGCAGGCTGTCGACCTGCCCCGGCCGCACCAGCGCAAGGTCGCCTTGCAGCTGCGACACGAGCCCGGCGTTCTCGAACACGTTGAGCAGATCGCCGAGGCGCGGCTGGTCGGTCGCCGTCAGCGCGACGACGCTGCGCCCCCGGCTGCCCGGCAGCTCGAACCCGGCGAGCGCCGCGAGCGAGCCCGTCTGCTCGATATGTGCGCCGCCTTCGGTCTGGCCGACGCCGTTGCGCCAGCGCTCCTTCACCGAGAACGCGACACGCGCGGCGCCTTCGCCGCCCGCGCTGCCCTGCTCACCGATCACGAGCGGCAATGCCGAGCGCCAGTGCGCGAGCAGCGGCGATGTGGGCGAGCCGTCGATCACGAGGAGATCCTTGCTGCCCGACAGCGCGGCGACATCGCCGGGCCGCGCAACCTGCACGCGCAGCGCCGGGAAGCCGGTCCATTCGCCCATGTGGCCGAGCATCGTCAGGTAGGCCTCGAGCTCCTGCGGCGACGGCCGGTCAGGCATCACGACGGCCGTCTGCGACAGGTCGGCGAAGCGCGTGAACGGGAAGCCGCTGTTCGCGAAGAACGCGAGGTTCGGCAACTGCGCGTAATGGACGAAGTGCGAGAAGTCGATCGTCGAATCGGGATCGATCGCCGCGCGCTGCGGCTCGGTCGCCGTGCTCGAGCACAGGCCCGTCTTCTGCGAATCGAGCGTGAAGCGGAACTGCAACTGGTTGCCGCTGCCGACCCGGAACGCCGGGATGTCGACGTCGCTCGTCACGCGCCCTTCCGGCACCGACAGCAGCGGCAGCTGCATGCGGCCGTGCGCATCCTCGGCATGGGCCGGCCCGAGCCGGTAAGACTTCACGAGCTGGTCGTTGATCTCGACGGCGAGCGTCGAGTTGTCCTGCACCGTCGGCGCCGTGTAGCGGTAGCGCAGCGTGATCGGCACACCCGCGCCGTTCCACGAATGCAGATCGGACGGCACGCGTAGGTTCAGGCGGATCGCGTCGGGCGACGTGCCGCGCACTTCCAGTTCACGCGTGTCGGATACCAGTTCGCGGAACGCGATCGGCCGGTT
>NZ_JAAGPE010000646.1:0-241 GCF_017104605.1 Burkholderia sp. Ac-20384
GGAGAATTAAAAAAAAAAAAAAAAAAAAAAAATCAAACAACCACCCAAGCAAAGAAAATACCAACCCCAACAAACGACATTACTATTTACTCATTACACATCGATACATCACTATTTGTACACACGTAACGACACATCCCTGCTGTACAATATCATCTTCCTAGTTCGACGTCACTTCACGCTGTCTGTATAGTAACCTGTATAACACTCCAAGCACTCATAAAGTACTCACGCTAACACC
>NZ_JAAGPE010000647.1:0-1122 GCF_017104605.1 Burkholderia sp. Ac-20384
CAAATCTACGCGAGCATCTCGCGCGCGGCGCGGTGCGGGCCGGGCTCGGCGTGCGCGCGTTCGAACTGCCGGTGCCGCTCGAAACCGTGCTGATCACGCAGGCGTGGCATCCGCGCTTCCAGAGCGACCCCGCGCACCAGTGGTTGCGGCGTGTCGTGCGCGGGCTGTGCACCGGCCAGCCGGCGCTGCATCCGGCGCACGCATGACGCATGCGTCGCACGCACTCGTCGAGTGCAAAGACGTCACTGTTCCGCATGCATCGCTCGACCGTAGACTGGCTTCGTCCTTTCTCATGGAGCGTGCGCAGTGCATGACGCAGCAGATCAGACGCGCGCCGTCGCGCCGCCGCCCCGTCGCCTGAATCGCGCGGCCGCGGCGCTGATCGCGCGCATCGACATCTTCACGCCGCGCGGCGCGTATGTCGCGCGCTCGGTCATTGCCGCCGCGCTCGCGCTCGGCGTCGCCTACCTGCTCGAACTGGAAACGCCGTATTCCGCGGCGTCGACGGTGCTGCTCGTGATCAATCCCGTGCAGGGCGCGGTGATCGGCAAAGGTGTGTGGCGCGTGGTCGGCACGATCGCGGGGATGGTCGTCGCGTTCGTGCTGATGGGCTGCTTCGCGCAGCAGCCGCTGCTGTTCATCCTCGGCTTCGCGTTCTGGCTCGGCGTCTGCGTGGCGGGCATGACGCTGCTGCGGCACTTCCGCGCGTCGGGCACCGTGGTGGCCGGCTACACGATCGGCCTCGCGACCTACGGCGCGATGCAGCATCCCGAGCTGACCTTCGAGCACGTGATCGGGCGCGGCTCGACCGTCGCGATCGGCGTCCTGTGCCTGAGCCTCGTGTCGATGCTGCTCGGCACGCGCGACGTGCACGCGAAACTCGACGCACTGGTCACGCGCGTCACGGCCGACGTCGCGCGGGTCATCGCCGCGCAGCGCAACGGCCTCGCGGCGGCGCCCGCCGACGACAAGCGGCACGCGCTGTTCGCCGGCATCTACGGCATCGACGATCTGCTCGCGCTCGGCAAGGCCGAATCGGAAGATCTCGCGCAGCGCGCGGCCGCCGTGCGGCACGGAATGGCGTCGCTGTTCGGTGCGCTCGCGGGCGGCACGCCGCCGTTG
>NZ_JAAGPE010000648.1:0-234 GCF_017104605.1 Burkholderia sp. Ac-20384
TAAAAAAAAAAAAAAAACAGAAAACAGTTGAAAACGATGTGTGTGATTACACTCACTAGACCAACGTCATGGCACGCAACAATGACACCACTATCAGTCCTCACATTATCGACCTTAGTTGAACCAACACCCTATACTGTGCGAATCTTACCTTGCATACTTCTATCTCAGTCTCCTACACTAATGTCCACAACAGCACCACAACTCTATACAAGATGCAATACATATCTACTC